>CAZQLJ010000049.1:0-10813 GCA_964594085.1 uncultured Clostridium sp. | reverse complement strand
CGAGATAGAGGAAGACGGCACGACCTTTGAGGAGAATGCGCTCATTAAGGCAAAAGTTGCGGCGGAATCGGGATATATCGGAGTCGGCGACGACTCGGGACTCGAGGTCGACGCGCTTGGCGGCGCTCCCGGTGTTTACAGCGCAAGATATGCGGGAGAGCACGGCGACGACGAGGCAAATAACGATCTTCTTCTCAAAAATCTTGAGGATAAGACCGATAGAAGCGCGAGATTTGTCTGCTGCATAGCCTGCGTTTTTCCCGAGAAGTATGGATATGAGCCGATAGTAGTCCGCGGATACGTGGAGGGCGAGATACTCAAGGAAAGACACGGAGACGGAGGATTCGGATACGACCCGTTGTTCTATTTCCCCGAGTTCAATAAGGCTCTTGCAGAGGTCACAGCCGAAGAAAAGAACAAGGTAAGCCACAGAGGAAACGCCATCGCCGCGTTTGCCGAGAAGCTAAAAAAGCTAGACATAACGGTTGATTGATCCGTAGGGGACGGCGCCTCGACGTCCCATAGCGAACGGTTGCGAGGCAAGGCTTGAAACAGAAAGGATCATAAACGATATGATAACGTCAAAACAGAGAGCATATCTTCGCGGACTTGGTCAGTCCTGTCCCGCGATAATGCAGATAGGCAAGGGCGGAATTACCGAGAACCTTATCAAAACGGTTTCCGATGCCCTTGAAGCACGCGAGCTCGTTAAGCTGACCGTGCTTGAAAACAGCGGAGAAAATCCCCGCGAGGCTCTTGATAAGCTTTGTGAAGCGCTTGGAGCAGAGGGAGTTTCCGCGATCGGTAGAAAAATAGTGCTCTACCGCGAGTCCAAGGACAAAAAGACGATAGAGCTGCCGAGATAATATGCTGAGAGTAGGAATTTACGGCGGCGCGTTTTCACCGATACACAAAGGACACGTCGAGGCGGCAAAAGCATTTATGAGTCAGATGTGGCTTGATGTGCTTTTCGTTATCCCCACGGGAGTAAGTCCACACAAGGAAATGAGCGAGGGAGCAAGTAATGCCGACAGACTCAGAATGTGTGAGCTTGCCTTTGAAGGCGTGGAAGGCGTTATAGTCAGTGATCTGGAGATGCGCCGAGAGGGAAAAAGCTACACGGTCGACACTCTGCGGCATCTCACGGATGCCGATCGTAGACTTTTCTTGCTCTGCGGCACGGATATGATCCTCACGCTTGACACGTGGAAGGATCCCGACGAGATCTTCAGGCTCGCCTATCCCACGTATATTCGTCGTGAGGAGGACGTGGAGCTTGACGAAAAGCTGATCGCAAAGATCACCGAGTATCGCAACAAATACGGCAAAAACGTGGTCAGAATAAACGCTCCCGCAGTCGTCGTATCGTCAAGCGAGGTAAGAGCAAAGATAGAAAACCGAGAGGACATCACGGGACTTGTACCTCCCGCGGTGGCCGAATACATCAAAGAAAAGGGACTGTACGCAAAATGAGATATACGGATGAGCAGATAGACCTTTTGAGATCGCACGTAGGCAGATCTATGTCTGCGCGTCGCTTCGAGCACACCCTCGGAGTTGAAAAAATGGCGGCGAAAATTGCCGCGATATATTGTCCTGAGAATGAGAGCACATTGCGCGCGGCGGCACTTTTGCACGATGTGACAAAAGAGCTTTCCACAGGCGAGCAGATAGAGATATTCCGTCAGCACGGCATAGAGCCGACGGGGGAGGAACTCGATTGCCCCGCAACGCTTCATTCGGTGACGGCGGCGCTCGTCATTCCCGAAAGATATCCCGAGTTTGCCGATGAAATGCTTGTAAACGCGGTGAAATATCACACGATGGGCAGGGAAAATATGACTCTTGCCGAAAAGATAATCTATCTTGCCGACTATATCGACGAAACGAGAACTTATGACGATTGCGTAGCATTGCGGAACGAATTTTTCGCCGCAAAGCCCGAAAAAATGTCTAAAAAAGAGCAGATAGATCACCTGGGTCGCGTTATTCTGCATTCGTTTGAGATCACGATCGCAGATCTGACCAAAAGAGGTAAGGTCATCAGCTCTTGTACGATAAAAGCAAAAAACTCGATAATTTCCGAGCTTGAAAACAGCTGAAAACAGAAAGGAACAGATATGGAAGAGATAAGAAATGAAGAAATCAAGTCGCTTGTTGGAGCAGCACCCGAGGAGCTGGCAGAGGCGATAGCAGAGGTCCTTGACAACAAAAAAGGTAAGGACGTCAAGGTAATAAAGGTCGGCGACAAGACCATTATAGCAGACTATTTCGTGCTTGCGAACGGTAACACGAGCACCCACGTGCGCTCGCTTGCCGATGAGGTAGAGTATAAGCTCGGACTTGCGGGAGTTCAGCCCATAAGAGCAGAGGGCAAGGGCGGAAACTGGAGAGTTCTTGACTACGCGAGCGTCATAGTTCACGTTTTTGACAGAGAAGCACGCGAGTTTTATAACCTCGATAAGCTCTACACCGATTTTGAATAATTATTCATAATTTTGGCGGCGTTTGGCGCCAAAAACCGCAGGCTTTGGATAAGCCTGCGGTTTTTTAAATCAATGAATTTCAAATTGCAGCGTTGTCGCAACTGAATTTTATTCGGTAATTATTTCAGCGAAGAATATGTGCTCGTGGTCGATGTCGCATCCGCTTAATATCGTCTCATCGTCGACGACAACTACGTTGGGAGGGTCTATATCTCTTATGACTTCTATACATAAGCATAGGTGTCCTTCATAATCGGACGTAAGATGATATCCGGAATTTCCCGGGTAATCAGCAACAGCGGCGGCGATCTTTTGTTCTGCCTCTACTATAAGCTTGTCTTTAATTAATGGAATATAGCTTTCATAATACTCAGGAACCTTGAGGACGATATTGCTCTCGGGCAAGGTGATAGTGTACGAACCGTTTTCGCATTTTACAAGGCTTGTGTCAAAGCTTTCAATCGCCTTTATATCGTTCTTCGTAAGGTTATATTCCTTATTCGGATAAGTGTAGTCGTATATCAGCAGAGTGCCGAGAGATCTTTCGTTGTAATCGAGCTCGCCGATGTAGTAAATGTCAATGTATATGGCAAGAACACTCTCGTCTACCTCTACGCCGTCAAACACATATTTGTGATAGTTGTAGAGAGTTTTTTGATAGGAAAGCGCCTCGCCCGAGGGCGCTATTCTGACGTATTCAACCGCCTCGGGAGTTTTACCGTCGTTGTCCTTTTCGTTTTCGGGGGTCAGGTCGTACATAATGACCAGACTGACGTCAAAAATATTTTCTTCTCTTGAGGGAACCTCGGAGAGCTTAAAATCCTCGGCTACGTGCTCAAGCGTGCTCTTGTTGTAGCGCAGAATGAACTGCACCTGATCGGCTTCGTCGATAAACAGCGTGCCGCCGTTTGCGAAATAGCCGTAGTTGTGGTTCTCCTGCGTGTATTCGTTCGTATTTTCCTGATAGTACAGAGTCAGCTTGTCACCGTACTTCTCGTAAGCCTCGCAAAGCTTATGGTTCGGTATTATGGTCTTGACCTGCTTGGGTGTAATGCTTCTGTCTATTATGCGCCAAGCCAAAATTCCTATTACGAACGCTATGATAAGTCCGCATAACGCCTTAAAGATGAACCCTGCTATACGCCATCCGTATCTTCCTTTTACCATATTGAAATCCTTTCATTAAAAGGG
The DNA here is from genome assembly GCA_964594085.1 of uncultured Clostridium sp. Taxonomy (GTDB): domain Bacteria; phylum Bacillota; class Clostridia; order Oscillospirales; family CAG-272; genus SVTX01. Next base: position 7,136 of record CAZQLJ010000049.1, on the reverse strand, counting down.
CTTTATGCCATATTCTTCAGTCTGTCGAGCGCGTTTTGCAGGATTATCTGCGCCGATAAGGTGTCGATGACCTGCTTGCGCTTTGCCCCTCTGGTGTCGGTTTCGTTGAGATATCTTGTCGCTACCATCGTAGTCATACGCTCGTCGAGCATAACGATCGGCAGCTTTGCGGTGCTTTCGTCCTCTGCGAGCATCTCACCGAGTATTCTTGCAAACTTTTCTGCGTGTTCGGCGCGCGGCCCGTGCGAGCCGTCCATATTTATGGGAAGACCGACCACTATACCGCCCGTGATATTTTCTTCCTTGATCAGACCGCAGATGTGTGCCGCAGTCCTTTGCATTCCGCCTACGCTTATCTGCCCGATGCCCGAAGCGATTATTCGGTTTTTATCGCATACCGCAAGTCCCGTTCGCTTGTCGCCAAAGTCGATTCCGAGCAGTCTGCCTTGTGTGTTAAGAAGTCTTTGCATGTATAAATTTCCTTTTTATAATTCTACTGAGGTCAGCTTGATCAGAAGCTTCAGATTGTCGGGCTGTACCTTTGCCTCGTGTGCCGCCTTGTTTCTGTGTATCTCACCGCAGCCCGTGCATTTGTGAAGTATTATATAGCCCTTGCGAGCGTCGGGGACTACCTTGACGGGTTCCATTGGAGCTCTGCACTCGCAGGCGCGGTCTCCGGGATTGATGTCAACGTGGAGCGACCACAGACAAAAGGGGCAGTGATTGCGGGAGGTATAGCCCAGAGGCTCGACCTGCTTACCGCAATGGGCGCAGATAAAGCCGTTGTCGTTTTTTGTAAATCTTTTTTGTTCCATATTACTTAATTTTCACCGTTTCTCCGGGAGCGACCCTAACGTTCACGTTGTTCGAGCTGAACCATACCGTGAGCGCCGAGGGATTATAGACCAAACTGCCGTTTGCCGAAAACCGAAGCGCGCGGTATGCCTCGACGTAATCGTGTATCTGCATATTGTTCGCATACCAGATATTGTCTCGGTTTCCGATAAATTCGGCAAATTTTTCAATGACCTCCCAGTTATTGTCATCGTCAAATTCGTACGTGTGTCCCCAAAGATAGAAAAGCTTTGGATGCTGATATCTATCTTCTGCAAGGAATTGCTCTGCCAGTGCCATAAGCCCGGGATCGTTGTGATGGCAGGTCGCGGGCATACGGAGCCAGTCCGTTGGGATGTCAAATTTTCCCGTTGACTCAACGGTTCGCGCGTAAAGAATGCCGCAGTTGCGGAGCACCTCGACCGCTTGGTCGCTTGTAGTACCGTAGGGGTAGGCGTGTCCCTTTACCACGGTGCCGAACATCTCTTCAAGGCGTTTTCTGTCCTCGGTTATCTCATAGGCTGCCAGCTCTGTAGGGAGCTTGTCGAGGAAAGGGTGACTGTAGCCGTGGGTCGCAACCTCGTGACCGTTTGCGATCGCTTTGGAATATACCTCGGTAGCCTCTCTGAGTGCCATTTTGCGAAAGGTCTGCCAATCGGGGAAGGTGCGTTCCTCTTGTTCAAATGAAATTCCGTTGAGATTAAAGGTGCATTTAATTCCGCGCTTGTCGAGTATCTCGATCAGGCGGGTATCCTGCTGTATGCCGTCGTCATAGCTCAGGGTCAGTGCCCTTTGCCTGCCGCCGGGGAATTGCATATAAATCATAATTTTCTCCTATAGCTTAAAGTTCGATTTCGAACATTCTTGCTTGAATATCCTCGGTGAATTTTATCGAGCACTTGCTTGAATAAAGTGAATATTTCAGTGAATATTCATTTTTAAATTTGTCGATGAAATTATAGTGCTTTATGGCAAGGGCGTATTCAAAGCGAAAATTCTTGATGCTTGCCGCCCGAACAATTATATGATACTATAAATTTGCCGATTTGTCAATAAACAGAGTAGGAGTTTCACGTTTTTTCAGACAAAAAATATTCGCCCGTCAAAAACCTTGACGGGCGGATAGGGCTATTTGATATCAAATACGGAGCGAAGCTTCAGATTGTCGGCACTGCCCGAAAGGATGCGGACCTTCTTTTCTCCCTTTTCCATATCGAAGAAGTTGTCTTCGAGCAAAAGGTCGCCGTCATTTGACTCTATCTGCACGCTTGACGCGTATGCGTCGGAGTGCACGGTTATCTCGTCGCCGCAGAGCTCATAAGTGAGGTTCGGGTCTGCGAAGCTATGATGTTTGGGCACGGTAAAGAGCACGCTGCCCTCGGAAATAGTCTTTCCGTCGATCTCAAGCGCGAAATGAAGATGCTCGGACTCGGTTCTCAGATCGTTGAACTCAAGCTTGGGTAGCCAAGCGACGCTCATCGGCGCTACGCTGATCTCCTGCTCGCCTGAGGAGGATATGATATTACTGTATATGTCGCGCACCTCCCATTTTACCGTTCCCGACACTGTATTTCTTGTGTCGTTGGTTACGCAAAGACGAGCCGATTTTTCAAGGCTGTAGGTGCCGTCCTCCGCGTTGATAAAGCGTCTTGCCTGCCTCTCTCCGATCTCCTCGCAGGAGAGAAGGACGGGGGAGAAAAAGCGCTTTGCTGCGTATTGCAAAGCCTTGTATCGACCGAAATAGTCGATGCTTGCCCAAGACGTGACGGGCCAGATGTCGTTGAGCTGCCAATAAAGCGCGCCCATGCAACGACCGCGGTTTCTTCTGAAGTGTTCGACGCGGTACTTGATAGCATCGGCTTGCAGAAGCTGGGAAGCGTATATCAGAGTTTCAAAATCGCTCGGGTAGAGGTAATTTCTGGAGAGGTAGGTGAGGATAAGCTCGTTTCCGCCATAGCTTCTCTGATGTCTTTCCATTACCGCGCTATTGAGGTTTCTGTCCTTTTCCTCGGTGAAGCTCTCGATAGTTTTCAGGCAGGGAAGCGACTCGAAGCCGAACTCGCTGACATAACGGTAGAATCTATTTCGGCAGGGGAGATAGTCGGGCTCCCAATCGTGACAGTCGCCACATGCTTCTCCATTCGGGTCGGCAAAGCGACCGATCGACGTGGGGGAGGAGGGAATGTATGCGATATATGGCGCGACCTCGCTTACGGTTTTGGGAAGAAGCTCCTCGAAAAGCTCGAGGTAGACCGCTTCAAGATGCTCGCGGTCGGGTCTTTCCGAAATTGCAACGTATTCGTGGAAGTGCCATTCGATCTCATTGTTGCCGCAGATAAGTCCGAGGCAAGCGTGATGGCGGATTCGCTTCAGATTTTGCGAAACCTCCTCTACGATGCTTTCTTTCATTTTTTCGTCGGGGTCGTAGACCGAGCAGGCAAACATCAAGTCGAAGAATACCACAAGACCAAGTTCGTCGCAAAGCTCGAAGAAATAGTCGTCGGGGTAGTAGCCGCCGCCCCAGACTCTGATCGCGTTGAAGTTGCAATTTTTGCAGTGGGTGATCAGAGTTCTTGTGCGCTCGGGGGTTATGCGGCTGAAAATATTGTCCTCGGGGATATAGTCCGCGCCCATCGCGAACATATCGACTCCGTTGATCTCGTGATAAAAGCTTTCGCCGTATGCGTCCTGCTTTCTCACGAGCTTCAGCTCACGCAGACCGATCTTCATCGATCTTTCGTCGACCACGGATCCGTTTTCCTTTAAGGAGATCAGGATACCGTACATATCCTGCGCTCCGAGTCCGTTTGGCCACCAGAGGCGCGCGTTTTCGATCTCGGTCTCCTGATTTGGAGCGAGAGATATCTTTTCTCCATCGGGAGAGGTCATGAGAATTTCAATATCGGCTTCGCCGTTTATTTCGACATTGGGTGTGAGGTACACCTTGCCGTTGTCGTGTCTTTGCAAAATATGGACGTCGGTTATCTCGGCGCTGTTTTTCTCGAGAAGATAGACGCTGCGCCAAATTCCCGCGTCGGGGAGACGGGGACCCCAGTCCCAGCCCATCATACAGTGCGCCTTTCTTACGTAAGGGTAGCCCTGCATACAGTCGGACGCGCCGAAGAGCCTTGCGGCACTGTTTTGCTCGCTCATCCATGTCGTCGCCGAGTGGCAGACGACCTTTAGGACGTTTTCGCCGTTCTTGAGCATATCGGTGACGTTAAACGAATACTTCAGGTGCATATTGGAGGTGTCGGCGATCCTTTTGCCGTTGAGATAGACGGTGCAGAGCGTGTCCAAGCCCTCGAACACGAGGGCCGTTTTGTGCTCGGTCGGAGTGTGCTCGAACGATCTTTCAAAGGTATATTCGTGCTCGGCGAGCGCTATATAGAGCTTTTCGTTGTCGCGGTAGTGCGGATCGGGAAGAAGCTTGTTATCGAGATATAAAAACGAGTACACGGAGCCGGGGATATTGCCCTCGACGTCGTAGCCGTTGCCTGTCATTCTCCATTTCCCGTCAAGAAGGTGTTTTTTCATTGTTCTTTCCTCCGTATAACTATACTCTATTGACAGAGCAGTCTATCAATAGAGTATAGCGGAAACGATTTGCGTATTTAGTGAATTTAATAATTTTTCAGTGCCGTTGGGATAATGATTTATTATTGCTTGTATTGAAAGATAGCTCCGCTGTATGCAAGGACGACCTCATTGGGTTTTTCATCAAAGGTAACGACATAAAATGCGTCGCCTTTGTTTGAGTGCTTGCCCGAGAATTCAAGTCTTGTGCCGTCTTTTGTAGTGGTTTTGACGACGAATTGCCTTCCGCTTTCAAAGTCAAATACGTATTCTTGGATCTCTACTCTTGAACGGACGCTGCGCACGGTTCTTTTTCGTAAGTATACACTGACCAAAACGTCCTCTCTTACCTTGAAGTGACCACCGTTTATCTTGCTTGCCTGACGCAGATATGCGATCGACAAATAAACGGCATATCCAATAATGAGAGCAACAGTAATAGAGACCACTATCGCGTATTCATAGACTCCTCCCATGATCATCATTGGCAGAGGAATGCATATTGGGACAGTGCACGCAATCATTAATGCGATAATCATACGCTTTGAGGTGAGCATATTCTTTTTCAAATTGTCGGCAACGTCTTTGTAGGTTATTATCTCTCTGCGGTCTTCCTTGTACATGATATCAATCCTTTTTCAGTGGCTTTTGAGTGCCGTCGGGATACTGAACGACGGTGCTATCAAGCCGGGCGCGGAAATTCTTGCGAAATTCGGCTAAAAACTCCTGGCGCAGACGGTCGCGGTCGGCGATCTCCTCGGGGGTGAGTACCTCGCCAGCCTTGACTCTTGCCGCGTATTCGTTGAGCTTTTCGGTTCTTGATTTTTCTGACATAGTGCTGTTAACCTCGAATATTAATGCCAAGCTTGAAGGAAAGATCCTTGATGATCTTGTTCGAGACCTTGTCGGCTTCTTCAACGGTCAGGGTGCGGTCGGGTGCGCGGAGGATCACGCGGAACGCAACACTCTTTTTGCCTTCTCCGAGCTTTTCGCCGCGGAAGATGTCGAAGAGCTTGATATCCTCAAGCAGCTTGCCTGCCGCCTTTGCCATAACCTCCTCGATCGTGCCAACCTCGACAGCCTCGTCACATACGAACGAGAAGTCACGGCTGACTGCGGGGAACTTGGGCAGGGGCTTATAGTCGATAGTCATATCAGCCGCGCTGAAGATCGCGTCAAACGAGAGCTCTGCGGCATATACGGGAATATTAACGTCGTAATTCTTTGCGGTGAGAGGGTGGATCTGACCGAAGATGCCGAGCTCGTCGCCGTTTTCGGTAACTATCTTCGCGCATCTGCCGGGGTGATAAGCCTTATCGTCGGAGTATGAGACGAATTTTGCCTTTGCGATGCCCGCAGACTCGAGAATGTTCTCAATGATGCCCTTGAGCGAGTAGAAATCCTCGTCCTTGCCGTATGCGGCGAGGGTGAGAACCTTGTTTTCGTCGGGAAGGGCATTATATTCGTCGTTAGGAATATATACGGTCGCCATTTCAAAGAGGCGGACGTCCTCGTTCGAGAAGTTGACGTTTCTTGCAACTACCTCCAGCATAGAGGGAAGCGCGGTGGTACGCATAACGCTGGTGTCCTCGCCAAGAGGATTGCTGATCACGATGGATTTACGGAGCTTGCTGTCCTCGTCCATTCTGATCTTATCGTAGTACTTGGGGCTGATGAAGGAGAAGGTCTGTATCTGGTCACAGCCCATTCCGTAGAGCAGGTGCTCGGTGTCGACCTCAAACTGCTGCTTGGGGGTTCTGCCGCCCTGGGTGGTCTCCGCGTAAATGCAGGTGGATTTGATCTTATTGTATCCGTAGATACGAATGATCTCCTCTGCAATATCGTTCATGCAGGTGAGGTCTGCGCGGAAGGAGGGTACGGTGATCTTATCGCCCTCGACCTTGCACTCGAGACGCTCGAGAACGCTCTTCATATAGTCGTAGGAGATGTCGGTTCCGAGGAACTTGTTGATCTTATCTGCGTCGAGGGGGAGGACAGTCGCTTCGGGCTTGGTGGGGTAAACGTCTATCGTTCCGTCGACCACGTCACCTGCGCCGAGAAGCTGAACCATCTCGCAAGCGCGGAGCAGACCTGCCATGCAGTTTTCGGGGTCGAGACCCTTTTCGAAGCGAGCGCTTGACTCGGTTCTCATGCCGTTCTTCTTTGCGGTTACGCGCACGGAGGGACCCGAGAAGCAAGCCGACTCGAAGACTACGGTGGCGGTGCTGTCCTTGATCTCGCTGTTTGCGCCACCCATAACGCCTGCGAGTGCGCAGGGCTTCTTTTCGTCGCAGATAGCGAGCATTGTGCTATCGAGCACGTGATCCTTGTCGTCGAGCGACTTGAAGAGCTCACCGTCGGTAGCGCGGCGCACGTTGATCGCCGAGCCCGAGAGCATAGCGTAGTCAAACGCGTGCATAGGCTGACCGTATTCGAGCATTACGTAGTTCGTTATGTCGACGATGTTGTTTATGGGGCGAACGCCTGCGGCGCGAAGTCTCATTCTAAGCCAGAGGGGTGAGGGAGCGATCTTGACGTTCTTGACAACCTTTGCGGCATAGCGGTAGCAGAGGTCGGGGTCACTTATCTTGACCGAGAGATAGTTTTCGATCTTATCTCCGTCGCCAAGCTCCTTGACGGTGGGAGTGGGGATATTCAGGGGCTTATCGAAGCTGATCGCGGTCTCGCGAGCAAGACCGATCACGGAAAGACAGTCGGGGCGGTTG
>CAZQLJ010000048.1:2622-10864 GCA_964594085.1 uncultured Clostridium sp. | reverse complement strand
TAGCCACAGATCTTACAGCGCCAACCGACGATCTTTTTCTCATCGGTGGCGGACTTGGAGTCGGCTTCGGGAGCCTTGGGCTTGATATTCTCGAAGTAGTAAGCGTAGGTAGCGGAGGGGGTGGTTGAGAGGACTTTCGCCTCGGTCACCTCGGCAACGAAAAGCGTGTGAGTACCGAAATCGGCGCTGAAAACGACCTTTGCGCTGATGAAGGCATTTGCACCCTCGGTCAGATATTTAAGACCGTTATCCGCGACCGCAACGGTGTCGAGACCGTCGAGCTTGTCGGTATCGCGACCACTTGCAAAGCCAAAGCGCTTGAAGATATCAAATTTCGCGTCCTCGGACAAGATAGAGAGGTTGAAAACCCCCGTCTTTTTGAGGGTCTCGCAGGAATAATTCGACTGATTGACACAGATGCTGATGCGCTTGGGATCGTCGGTCATCTGCACACCCGTGTTGATAATGCAGGCGTTGTCACGATTACCGTCGTGTGTAAACAGCGCGAAAAGTCCGTACGAAAACTTGTGCATTGCGCTCTTTTCGATCGTACTCATAGTTGTTTCCTCCATATATTATAATACTTGTAAAAACGGAGATCGTCTTAAAGATCAAGGCAGCTCGATCTCAAAAAGATCCTTTTCGGGAAGCTTTTTCTCGGTCGCGTCCACGGTCTTTCTGACCGCCGCCTGCGCCTTATCTACGGGCAAACACGTGCCCGCGCCCGCGATACAGCCACCGGGGCAACCCATTCCCTCGATAAGACAGCCGTTTTTCTTGCCTGCCTTGGCGAGAATGAGCATCTTGCGGCACTCGTCCAGACCGTCCGCGTGCTCTATTTTTACCTCGACTCCGGGGTAATATTCATTTATGCAATCGGTTATCGCCTTGGTGACACCGCCTGCCGCCGCGTAGCCGCGACCTGCCGCAGTCGCCTCGGGCTCGTAGACCTCGCCTGCGTAAACGTCGAAGTCAACTCCCCTCGCCGCGAACATTCCCGAAAGCTCCTCGAACGTGATGACGAAATCGACGTCGCTTCGCACCGATTCTCTTCCCGCTTCAAGCTTTTTAGCCGCGCAAGGACCGATAAATACGACTCGCGCCTCGGGATCCTTTTGCTTGATGCTTCTCGCCGTCGCGACCATAGGAGTCAGCGCGGTGGATATCTCGTCGATCATTACGGGGAACTGCTTTTTAGCAAGCATTGCCCAAGCGGGACAGCAGGAGGTCAGCATAAAGGGCAACTTGCCCGTGGCAACCTGTTCAACGTAGTGATGCGCCTCGGTAGCCGCGCCAACGTCCGCGCCGACCGCGACCTCGTGCATATCGGCAAAGCCGAGCTGAAGGAGCGCCGCCTTGATCTGTCCGAGTCCGACTCCCTCGCCAAACTGACCGACTATCGCAGGGGCAACCGCCGCCACGACCTTGTCTCCGCGTCTGATCGACTGAATAAGCTGGAAGATCTGCGATTTATCGGCGATAGCGCCGAAGGGACAAGCAACCATACACTGTCCGCAGCCGACGCACATATCGTTATCTATCCTTGCTCTACCCTGACTATCCGACTTGATCGCCTTGATTCCGCAAGCCGCCGCGCAGGGACGGGTCTTGTGCGCGATCGCGTCGTAGGGGCAAGCCGCCTTACACTTACCACACTTGATGCACTTGCTCTGATCGATCACCGATCTGCCGTTCACGATCGAGATAGCGCCCTTGGGACAAACACTCACGCAGGGGTGCGCCACGCATCCGCGACACTGATCGCTGACCACGTAGACGTTGTCCTCACAAGCCTCGCAAGCAGACGGAATGACCTGCATAAGCGGCGGCTCGTAGTATTTGTCGGCAATATTGCTCTTGCTCAGTCCACTCGTGGGGTGAACGGGCTTGTTCTCGGGGCGAAGCGACATTCCCATCGCAAGTCTTACTCGCTCGGACGCGATCGCCCTTTCTCTGTATATGCTCTCTCTGTATCTCGGCTTCTCGTCGGGCGTAATTATATATGGTATCGCCTCGATGTCGCCTCTTATATTTTCGTCCTCGGACTCGTACGCTACTCTCGCGACCTCGCGAAAGACCGCGTGTCTGAGTCCGCGAAGCGCGGTGTTAATTCCTCTCATCAGTGTTCTCCTTGGTTTTTTCGTATATTTTTTCAAGCTCCTCCGAGCCGAGTCGGAAGAACGCAACTGTCATATAAATAGTGGTCAGCACGGCAATTATTACCGTGATCGTTATAGTTATCGGCTCCCAGATCGTTCCCACTCCGCAGTCGGGCACGAGCGCGCCGCAGAAATTGAATATCGCGTGGAGAATTACACAGAGCCAGATGTTCGCCGTTTTCATCAGAACGACCGAGCACATAGCTCCGATCAGAAAGCTGTAGCCGATCTGCATAAGCACGGCTATCGGTCCCGCACCGAAGAAAAGGTTGACCGCGTGTACGAGTCCGAAAACGGCAGAGCTTAATATGATCGCCCAAAATCTGCCCGAGGTCGTCGCTCTTCTCTTCTCTAAAAATCCGAGAAATACGACTCCGCGGAAGCAAGCCTCCTCAAAAAGTCCGACGAAAAGACATTCTGCCGCGAGCAAAGCGACTCGCCACGGCGGTGCGGTGACTCTTGCGAGTCCCGATATAAGCGGATAAATCGGCAGATTATTGACTGCCACGGCAAACGCGGGGAGGCAAAAGAGCAAGGCGCGTGCCGTTCCCTTGCCGATCGGCTTTATCACGCGATAGCCGAGATATATAAGTATGGCAAGGAAGACCGCACTGCCGATCGCTCGCGTGACGGTGAGGTCTACCGTGTTTTTCAGCGTTGAATCGTTGATCTCACCGAATATGCGCTCCGCGCCCAAGATCTCATAGATCAGAAGCAACAGAACGCAAAACGCGGTGATCCCGATGCCAAGCTTGCGTTTATCTATCTTCTTTTTCAATTTTTTCACCAAATTTGAGTAATTTTGACGGTTTATTGCTCGGTTTCGACGGGTTCGGTCGCGGCTTTGTCCGTGATTTCGGTCGCATCTGCCTCGGCATATCTGCGCGTAACGGCTTTTTCGAGGAAATAAACTCCCACGCCGCCGACTATCATCAAAATCGCGATAAGCTGTGACGGAGTCAGCGCGTCAAGTCCGACCGAGCCGCGATAGTCGGCTCGGAGGAACTCGATGCAAAATCTCCAAGCGCCGTATATCGCCATATAAAGCGGCAGGTGGTATCCCTTTCCCTTTCTCGCTCTGACAAAGAGAAAAGTAAAGAGAGCAAAGAGAAACAACGCCTCGAAAAGCTGAACGGGGACGTATTTTGCAAAGCCCTCGTTTCCGTACATTTTTATCCCGTACCACGCGTCAGTCAGCGCACCGTGGCAACAGCCCGCAGTAAGACAGCCGAGCCTGCCAAGTCCGTGAGCCAACACGAGCCCCGGGATCGCAGAGGACGCGATATCAAAAAAGTGCCTTGCGTGGTAATCCTTTGCGTCGGTCTTGCCGAAAACGAGCTTGCCGACGGTAAAGTAGATCGCGAGAAAGACCGCCACGCCGCCGATAAGTCCGCCGTAAAAGGTCGCGCCCGTGTTCTCGGCTATCTCAAAGCCGCCGTTTCTTTCGATATTATATATCGCCTGAAACAAGATCGCAGATCCGATGCCGAGCGCGATCGCAACACCGCCGCACAAGAGCGAAAAGTTTTGAAGCTTGCCCTTGAGGTGTCTGCGATCGGCAAGGTGTCCGAAGATCGCGAAGCACACGACTATGCCCACGCATATCAATATATCGTACAGGGTAAGACCTAAAAATATCTGATTGGGATACATAAAAACTCCGTTCTGTAGCAGAGGCAAAATCAGTTACGATCTTGCCTCTGCGGTAAAATTGCCGTAGATGCGTTATCGAATAACACTTACGTGCAACTATTATTGATTATTCATCAGCTCGGCGAAATCTTCCTTGGTCATAAGTATTCTTCTGGGCTTATTGCCGTCCGCGGGGCCAACGACTCCCATTTCTTCAAGGGTGTCGATTATCTTCGCGGCTCTGCTGTAGCCGATGCTGAGTCTTCTCTGAAGCAGTGAGGTGGATATCTTGCCCGCGTCGATCGCAAGCATAGCCGCGTCGTAGAGCTTGGACTCCTCGTCTCCGCCCGAGCCGCCGCTGAATTCGCCCGCGCCGCCACTCTTTTCCTGCTGGTTGCCGCACTTTGCCGCCTCGATATCGAGCTGAGATTCAAACTCGTTATCGTAAATAACGGGCGCGTTGTTTGCCTTGACCCACTCGACGACGGTCTCGACCTCGCCGTCGCTTACAAACGTTCCCTGAACTCTCTGTGCCTTCTGCGCGCCGACGGGAGCGTAAAGCATATCGCCTCGTCCGCAGAGCTTTTCCGCACCGACGGTATCGAGAATGGTTCTCGAGTCAACTCCCGACATAACTGTGAACGCTATACGCGAGGGGATATTTGCCTTGATAAGACCCGTGATGACGTCAACGGAGGGACGCTGTGTACCGATGATCAGGTGGATACCTGCGGCTCTCGCCTTCTGCGCGATACGGACAACCGCCGTTTCGACCTCGTCTCTCGCGGTCATCATAAGGTCCGCAAACTCGTCTATGATAATGACCATTCTGGGCATATAGGGCTTATCGGGATCGTTCTTCGTTGCCTCGTTGTAGCCCGTGATGTTACGAACACCGACCTCTTTTATAAGCTCGAAGCGCTTTTCCATCTCGTTGACCGCGAGATTGAGTGCGCCCGCCGCCTTCTTGGGATCGCTGATAACACGACAGCACAGGTGAGGCAGATCCTTATAGATCTGGAACTCAACTTGCTTGGGGTCGATAAGCAGAAGCTTGACCTCACTGGGCTTTGCGTGGTACAGTATACTCATAATGATAGAGTTGATACATACCGACTTACCCGAGCCCGTAGTACCCGCAACGAGCAGGTGGGGCATCTTTTCTATATCAAATACAACGGGATTGCCCGAAACGTCCGCGCCAAGACAAGCGGCAAGCTTGCTCTTATGCTCGGTGAATTCGGGGGTCTCGATAAGATTGCGGAGCTTGACCGCCGAGGTCTTGTCGTTCGGCACCTCAACACCGACCGCCGCCTTACCCGGTATGGGCGCTTCGATACGGATACCCGACTTTGCGAGCGCCATACCGATATCGTCGACGAGATTTGCGATCTGACGAACGCGCACGCCCGCCTCGGGCTTGATCTCGTAACGGGTTATCGTAGGACCGCAGGAGCAGGTGATCTCCTTGATCGGAATGCGGAAATCGGTGAGAACGTCGCGCAATCTCGCCGCGTTCTCCTCTATCTCCGCAGGGTCGGAGGAATAGCGCGACGGACCCTTTTCAAGCAGCTCTACGTTCGGGAATTTATATTCGGGGATAGGAGCAGGCGCCGGCTTTTCACCGATGAATCTCTCCTCTTTGCTTTCATTTTGTGCACGGAACTCGTCTGCCGACTTTGCCTTTTTATCCTGCACCGCAGGGGTGAAGACCTCTCCGGTCTCTTCGTCGATGACCATTCCGTCCTCGTCAAATCTCTCGGAAACGAGCTGGTCGACTCGCTCAAAGCCGTATTTCTGCTTTTCCTTGTCCTTATCGTCAGAGCCGTAGAAGACTACGGTATTCAAAACGTCGTCGTTGTCGTCATCATTGTCTTCATCGCCTTCATCGTAAGCGCTGTTGACAACACGGTCAGGGTCCTTGATACCGTCGATCTTGCCCTTTTCGTCATCGGTAAAGATCTCGGTCTTGAGCGTGCCCTCGTCTGCCTCGTCGTCTGCATCTGCGACGGAATTTATCTTAAGCACGGCGTTTTTATTTTTCGTAGCGACGTCGTTTTCGCCAGCCTTTTCTCTTGCAGCCTCTCTTGCCGCTTCTCTTTCAGCAGCCTTTGCCGCCTTTTCTTCTTCTCTGGCGATGCGCGCCGCTTCTCTTTCTTCTTCTCTTTCCTGTCTTCTCGCCTCGCGCTCTGCCTCGCGGTCGAGCTTATCCTGCTCTCTCTCGGCTTCCTTATCGAGCTTCTCCTGCTCGCGCTCGTAAGCCTTGTCCTTCGCGATCTGCTCTTTTCTTTCCTCGTTGGCTTCCTTTATCTTCGCCGCGATGACCTTTGCCGCGTCGACGGGGGTCGTGCCCGCAAGGAAGAAGATCATAGGTATGAGAATGAGGATCAGCAGAATTATCGCGCCGACTACGTTGGCAAAATGCACCAGCGCAAAGCTGACCAAGCCGCCAAGCACACCGCCGCCGCGGAGCGCCGCGCCGTCCTCGTAGAGTGCAACTACGTCGTAGGTGAACGCCTGCTTGCCGTCACCCATATTGATGAAGATATGTATGAGTGCCGAAACGATCACCGCCGAGACCGAAGCCGTTATCGCGTTGATCGCAACGAGCGACTGCTTATTGTATTTTTCCCAGAATATAAGGAACATAGTGAGCAGCACGGGGATCGCGAATGCCGAGTATCCGAAAACGCCCAAAAATACCGTGCTGAAATAGTAGCCAAACGGACCGAGCACGTGATCGTCAAGGTCGCCGCTGTCGCCGAGCACGAATATCAGCGTAGTGACAAGGCAAAGCACCATCACGAGCGCTATCGCTACGAGGATATACGGTATCAGCTTATAGCCAAAGGAGTTCTTCTTCGACGTTGCCTTTTCCTTTTTGTTGTTTTCTTCGTTGGAATGCGGTTTTTTCTTTTTAGTATCTGCCATTTGATCTTTTGCCGTCCTTATCTTTACTTACTTGGGAATGAATCGTGATTTTCTGCGTAAAATATCGGTATACGCCGAAAATACGCGCCTTATCGCATTAATATCCAATATTATATCTATTATATCATAAATATGGCAGTTTGTAAATAGACAGACGCAATTTTCGGCACTTTATTTTTTTGATTTTAGGAGAAAAACGATGAGTTCTTCGACGAAGACGGCTAAAAGGGCGATAATACTTGCTACGGTGGCGACGCTTGCGGGATTTTGCAATTCCCTGCTCGGTGCGGGCGGCGGAATATTTCTGTCGCTGACTATGGGTCAGTTTCTTCTCAAGGACGGAGAAAACGGTTCGTTTTCGGGCAAAATGCTTGACCGCAGAGATGTTCTCGCGACCTCGCAGGCGGCGATGATACCGGGGTGCGCGCTGTCCTGCCTGATCTACGCGCAGGGCGGCTTGCTTGACACGACTAATTTTTCGGTCTTTGCGATCCCTGCGGTGATCGGGGGCGGCGTGGGCGCATGGCTTTTGTCGAGGATAGATGCAAAGTGGATAGCGAGGATCTTTGCGGCGCTTGTGACTTGGTCGGGGCTGAGGATGTTGCTTGTATAAAATTTCGGATTTTTTGAGAGGTGTGCGATGAGTGATTTGGGATTGAGGATAGTCAACGCGGCGGCGGCTTTTTTGGTAGCGGTGCTTTCGGGACTCGGGGTCGGAAGCGGTGGACTTTTCATCATCTGGCTTACTTTGATGGGGGTCGGGGCGACACAGGCGAGGGGTATGAATTTGCTGTTCTTCGTTTTCTCTGCGTCGGCGGCTTTGGTGTTTCATTTGAAGAACAAGAGAAATATTGATATTGGGCTTGTGTTGTATCTTGCCGCGTTCGCGCTTCTCGGGACTGTCGTGGGTGGATATATGGGCAGGTTGATCGAGGGTGACCTTTTGCGGCGGATATTTGGGGGGCTTTTAGTGTTGTCGGGGTGTTATACGCTTTTTGGGAAAAAGCTTGGCAAAAAGGTTTGAGTAACTGAATGTGACGATATATGTACTTTTCTTGCCAACAGCGGCAAGAAAACTACGAAAAGAAACGCCGCTTAAGAGGGGAGGTTTCGCCGTTCAAAAAGCAGCAAGCCGCATTTTGAACTTGCTCAACATCTCCCCCTTAAGAATCCCCCTTTCCGCCTTCGGCACCCTGTGTTTCCGAAGCTAAAGCCAAAAATTGAACTTCCTGATGGGGCTCTTTAGTTCATCTTGGGCGAAAGTAATACGTATTGCTCGCACACGCTTGTGCTTCGCAAGGGGGCGAATGCGAGTGGAGTCATTGGTGCTCACGCGTGTTTAACGGTAAACACGGTGGCGTATTCTACTCATCCGACGGCTTCGCCGCCACCTTCTCTCGCAAGAGAAGGCTAACGTTTGCCTGTGGCGTAACACGTTATGGCGAAGCAGAGGGCTCCACTACTCGCCTGTGGCGTAACACGTTATGGCGAAGCAGAGGGCTCCACTACTCGCCTGTGGC
>CAZQLJ010000048.1:0-2522 GCA_964594085.1 uncultured Clostridium sp. | reverse complement strand
GTAACCTTGCGAGCACAAGCGTGTGCGAGCAATAAAAATGAGTGAACGCTTTGGAGGGACAAAAAAACTCATCAGGAAGTTCGACTTCACGGCTTTAAGTTCAGGAAACACAGGGTGCCGAAGGCGACGAGGGGGGTTCTCAGGGGGGAGATGGCGCAATGATTCGGACTTTAATCTTCCAAACCGAAGCGCTCTGTTACCGAATCATAAGCCCTACTCCCTCCCTGAGCGGCGTTCCTTTGGTTACTTTCCTGTCGCTGATGACAGGAAAGTAACATATCTCGTCGCATTGGTTACTCAATTTTTGCGAGCTTTTTTCAAAAAAGCAAAAAAAATTTCCAAAACCCCTTTACAAATCCTTTTTTTTATGATATAATGTACCCTGCATAACGACGGCACGGCTTCACGAGGCCTGCCGAAGCCAATAGGTTTCGGCTAAGTCACGCCCGTAAAACTCCCTATCGGAGATAACCCAAAGCGTGAATTTCACCCTCTCGGTTGCGGTGCGGCTCGTATTTGCAAAAAATATTTTATTTTCGAAAGGTGAATACGAAAATGACAGCAGCAGAAAAGCAGGCAATTATTGAACAGTATGCCACACACGAGGGCGACACAGGATCTCCCGAGGTACAGATCGCAATTCTTACTCACAGAATCTCTAACCTCACCGAGCACCTTAAGGGCAACCACAAGGACAACCACAGCCGTCGCGGCCTCTTCAAGATGGTCGGTCACAGAAGAAACCTTCTCAACTATCTCCAGAAGGTAGATATCGAAAGATACAGAGCTATCGTTGAGAAGCTCGGTCTGAGAAAGTAATAATTGTATAAGAAACGGAGTGCCAAGCTATCTTTGTCACTCCGCTTCTTGCTGTGTAAGCCCAAGCACAATGGCAAAAAATCGGTCAAACGACCGACAAAAACCAACAAAAAATCCCCAAAAACGCTATTGATTCACACGAGGATTTTAGAGCTTAAATATGCGCCCGAAATCAGTTGGCGGTCTTGTCTACTGAGCGAAAAACGAGAGTTTTATCCAACACCACCACTTCAAAACCCAAACCGTCCGCATTATAATCTTGCCTACGGGAAAGTTTTGAGGGGTTCGGGGAACTTTTTCAAAAGTTCCCTGAGAAGCATCCTCAGGCTCGTATTTAAGTCCTAAAACTCCGTGTGATCTAAATAAAAAATTCAAAACGGAGGAAAAACAAATGTCCACTACAATCGTAAGCTCCCAGATGGAGTTCAAGAACTTCAAAAAGTTCAATTACACCCTCGCAGGCCGCCCCCTCGTGATCGAGAACGGCAAAATGGCTGGCCTTGCAAACGGTTCCGTCCTCGTTCGCTACGGTGAGACCGCAGTTCTCTGCTGTGCTACCGCTTCCGAAAAGCCCCGTGACGGTATCGACTTCCTTCCCCTCTCCGTTGACTTCGACGAGAGAATGTACGCTGCGGGCAAGATCCCCGGCGGTTACCTCAAGAGAGAGGGCAAGCCTTCCGAAAAGGCAATACTTACCAGCCGCGTTATCGACCGTCCTATCCGTCCCCTTTTCCCCAAGGACCTTCGTAACGACGTAGCTCTCACCCTTACCGTTATGTCCGTTGATCCCGACTGCGCTCCCGAGGTTGCCGCTATGATCGGTGCTTCCACCGCGCTCGCTATCTCCGACATTCCGTGGAACGGCCCCATCGGTGGCGTTCACATCGGTCTTATAGACGGTAAGTTCATCGTCAACCCCACCACCGCACAGCAGAAGGTGTCTGACCTCCAGCTCACCGTTGCCGCTTCCAAGGAAAAGGTCGTTATGATCGAGGCAGGCGCTAACGAGGTTGCCGACGATGTTATGTACGACGCTATTATGCTCGCTCACAAGGAGATCAAGGATCTTCTCGAATTCATCAGCGCTATCGTTGACGAGATCGGTAAGCCCAAGTTTGAGTATCCCTCCTGCGAGCTTGACCACGATATGTTCGACAAGATCTTCGCTTTCTGCGAAAAGGACGTTATGTTCGCGCTCGACACCGACGACAAGACGGTTCGCGACGCAAGAATGTTCCCCATCAAAGAAGCAATACTCGCACAGTTCTCCGAGGAATATCCCGAGCTTCCCGGTATGATGGACGAGCTCGTTTACAAGATCCAGAAGAAGATCGTTCGCCGCTGGCTGCTCGTTGACAAGAAGAGAGTTGACGGCAGAAGCATGAACCAGATCAGAGGCCTTGCGGCTGAGGTCGATGTTCTTCCCCGTGCTCACGGCTCGGGTCTCTTTACCAGAGGTCAGACTCAGGTTCTTACAGTTGCTACTCTCGGTACTCTCTCCGAGGCTCAGATGCTCGACGGTATCGACTCCGAGACCAGCAAGAGATATATGCACCACTACAACATGCCCGGCTTCTCCACAGGTGAAGCAAAGGCAGTTCGTTCCCCCGGTCGTCGTGAGATCGGTCACGGAGCTCTCGCAGAGAGATCTCTCGTTCCCGTTCTTCCCTCCGAGGAGGAATTCCCCTACGCTATCCGTCTCG
>CAZQLJ010000047.1:5428-10923 GCA_964594085.1 uncultured Clostridium sp. | reverse complement strand
TCGTAAATAAGCGACGCTTAAATTTTTACTGTAAGCGAGGGATTTGACGCTTACAATAATTCATTAAAGCTTGTTTCATTCTTACTCGTAGCAGTTGATTTAACGGAACCTGCCAGATAACAGGTGTTTGTAATTGTTCTTCCATCCATAGGATAAGAGAATTCTTCCACTACATCAGCAGAAACTTGAGTATCAGATGCGCTTTCCACCACCGTTGGTGTACTTTCTGAAGCCTGCTTACTTTCTTCAATTTCTTTTGCTCCACAGCCAACAAATGTGGTAGCCATCAGAGCAGTTACAGTCATAATAGCTGCTAATTTTTTGCAATTTGCTTTCATGTGTATATCCTCCTATTTTTTACAAAAACTATAACCTTATCTATCCCTACTCTGTCCATAAATCTTTTTCAACCTCCTTTTCTTTTTTAGAATAGGTTAGCTAAGAATCGGAGCTCATTTACTCCTATGCTCTCTTTATAGCACATACTTTGTTGATTTTACTATCTACAAAACGCTAGATAAGTTAACAAAACATTAGCTCTTAGTCATTTTTCTTTTCGCCAAGCTGTTCAAATTCTGCCAATTCCTTTATTTTACCCGGAGTAACGCCGGTAACACTCTTAAATGTTCTGATAAATGTAGAGCATTCCCTAAAACCAACCTTTTGAGATACTTCAACTACACTCATCCCTTCTTCCAATAGTACCTTTGCATATTTTACTCGCATTTTCTTAATAACATTTGCAATACTTTCTCCCATATATTTCTTATACACATGAGAAACATATGATGGCGACATATTAAAATGCAGAGCAGTCTGTGATGCATTTAACTCCGGATCTGTGTAATTTTTACAAATAAATTCAAAAATTTTTTGACACAACACTTCTCCATGAGTCTCTTTTTTTTCATCTTCCTTACAAATTTCATTTACCAAATTCAAGAAAAATTCATCGATTTCTTCCATGCTGGAATCTACTGCAATATGTCCATGAATCATCATTTTATCGTATCTAACCCCTCTTTCTTCAGAGGCCTTAACCAGAGTACCGAAAATATCATATAAAAGGCAAGTCAACATATCAGAGACAGGCTTAGGTTCCTTATTGAAATTATTTTCTAAAATATTTCTTATATATGAATACGCAAGCTTTGCATTACATGCACGCACCGCATTAAACAAACGCTCTTCCATATCAAAGGAATAATCATATTTCCTAACGGTTAACTCTCTGATATCTTCATACCTGATATAACTATCCTCTTGATATAAAATAAAAGCCTCTGCCTCACATGCCTCCAGATAAGACGTACGAATTCCAGCAATACCTTGATGACAGCCACCTTCCAATATAAATACGGAAAAGTCAAAATGATGTTGTATAAACTCTTTCATTTCCTGATGAATAGACTTCAGAATTTCTGTATACTTCTCATCATATTGTGATGTATCAGCAATAACTACAACCTTGTTATCCATCTCAAGAACTTCCAAGGGGAAAACTTCTCCAATCTTCTCCTCATATAAGTTCATAATAATAAATCTTTCTAATTCTCTATCACCTAGTAACCGAACATTCTTATCTTCTATTTCCCTAATACAACAAAGCAGTACTAAATTTTTTCCATCCCTAAACTTTTTGTATACCTCCTCACAGATAGCCGCGTCCTTTTCCTCGATTCCGGCTGTAGTCATCATTTCCTCCAGTACATAATTCTTAATTATCTTATTACTTTTGTACAACTCCTTCTGATAATCCTTGTGTTTGTCTATCAGAAATGACATTTGTGATTCCAGATACTTATATTCATCTTTCACTTCATTTCCAGAATCCTTATTAAGAATATCCAGAAGACCTTTTAAAGGATTATAGTGATGTCTCATAAAGACCCTTGCACTCCAACAACCTATAATCATAATAGCAGTAATACAGATAAAATATAGATTTCTCATGCTATCTGCTGAATCTCCTACTTGCTTCTCGGGGGTAAATAAAATATAACTCCATTCATATTCGTCCGATTCCACGACATTTACCAGATATTCCTCTCCATTCACCACAAAGCTCTGCTGTTGAATTTCTTCCTTCTTTAGTTCTAGAGAATCTATCTGAAATTTATCAGGCCATCTCAAAAATTGATTCTGTGAAGTAAGTAATCCCCAATCCATACCTCCCTCCCACGCAACTGACTGAATTCGTGAATTCAGCACCTCCATATCTAACCATAATCCAGCCACTGCTTTACCTTTGGTTCTATGAACATTCCAAACTGGTTCCAACAGCAAAATATATGTTTTTCCATTTTCCGCCTTATAACTAATCACATCGTCCATATTGCCATTTTGTAGAACTTCCCTTAGCTGGTCTGCTTTTGATATATCGTAAAATCGCTCACAATATATACGCATATCCATAGCACCAGTATAACTAATAAATTTATCATTCTCCATCAGATAGACAAAAATATCCAAACAATACGCTGCGGACTCTTTCATAGTCCCCCTCACTGAATTCAATTCTTTTTTTATCAAATAGCTATTCCAATACTCATCCGGTGAATCATCCAATTTAACTGTTGCTAATTCGCTTGCTGCTTCATTCGATTTCAGTTGCATCAAAAAACTTTTGTAATGCGCAATTTCTCTGTCACTGACTCCCTTAATAGTTCTCATTAAATTTCCGGTATAATATTCAGCCTGCCCTTCCATTGTATAATAAGTATAAGAATACAAAAAAACTACAACGAAAATTGGTATTAATAGAATCATTATATATGACCCCAACATACTTTTATAGACCCGACCTTTTTTCTTCATCTTTATCCTTTTCCTCCTCTAAAGCAGAATACGAACCCATTTGACGTTCGCCATACAGCAAAGAAAGTGCTGGTTCTTAAGACAAGAATCATCAATCATCTTCTTCATTCTGCCTCTCGGAATTGCTGATATGTATGATTGCTGTATCATATTGCTTCATCTTCAAATCAATAAACATATCATTTACCGTAATAGCTTCACCTGTCAGCGCATTATTTGCCAAATATCCTCTCTCAGGCAGATTGATTCTTCTATATCCCGTTTCTATTGCATGTATTGCCACAAACTCACCATGAGCATACACACAATCTCCGGAAAGATTATATAAATGTACTCCTGACAATAATGCAATCTGCCTGAGCAGCTCTGGCGGAGGCGCCAGATGCAGTGAATATACTACATTATAATCTGCTCTCTTCTTCCAGATAACAGCAGGTTCTCTGCTTCCTACCAATCTGGAAAGAACATAACCCTTTTCTCCCTCAAACTTCCATATTGGTAAATCACAGGAAGGATACAATTTCCCTTCATATTCAGCCTTTTCTGCAAAACACTCTTCTTGACTCGTCAATGTAAATTCGCTTAATTCCATATTATAACAAGAAGCCGTATGAAGCCACAGGATAGTTCTTCCATTTCTTTTAAGCTTCTCCTGAATAGCTTTTGCCTCTAACACAGAAGGATTTGTGGCTGCAACAATCACATAAAGCTTATAATCTCCCACCGGGAAGTCCTCACTCAGTAAATCTGACAGCAAATAGTTATGGTGCGGTGCCCCCAGATGTGACAGATTACGAATGAGCTCTGTAATACCATTTCTCATTGCCCTATCCTGTATGCCGCAATATTTATGCCCCTTCTCATCTATGAGCACAGCAATTTCTGCTTTCAAATATTCTTGCTTCTGCTGTCTAAGTAAATTCTCCGTTTGATTAATAACATTCATCATTGCAGTGTCAGAGAACCACCCTCCAAACATATCAAACCACCAGATGCCACAAGGCGCTGTCAATGCTCTTGCAAGTGCCTTGGAAAGTAAAGAACAACTTAATTCCATGGTAGCAGGGCCTACCCAGGCTGACTTACTATAATGATCATTGTCAGGTACAGCATAAGGCATTTTTTCCTGTAAACCGGTAGTTTTACAGGTCCTGATATCTCCTTCACATATCCACATTTTTTTATTCAGAAACGCGCTATGTACCGCTGATGCAAAGCTCCACGCCTCACCTTCTTCCTTTCCTTCATTGGTTGTGGAAATAAAGTCAATATATGGAGAACGAATAAGAGTACCCATAGCATGAAGCCCTTTTTTATTATTAGGCATAGCAAAAACATATCCATAAAAGGCACCTGTTAATCTGCTATTATTAGTATATTCTTTTACCTGACGACAGAAATAGATAATCGTATCTGCTACAATTTCATTATGGAAATCGTAATAATCTAATACATGCTGCTCTGTTCTGGGATTGCGCACAAAGCCCTTTTGTGCATAGCTTCTTTCTACAGGAGTCGGAAAAGACACCTCTTCCCAACTTGATATCAATCGTTTCCAAGCATCAGACAGTGTATCTAACGTGTGATACTTTTGCTCTAAAAAAGTTCTATAAGCACACAGATTCGGCTGTGAATAATCATAAAACTGATTGTCGTATCTCGCTTGATAAGCCCATTCCTCAGTCCCACCTGCTGCAATATGATATCCAATCACTCTTTCCTTCCACTTAGATTTCTCTATATAATCAATCAGTGCTTTTAATGCCACCGTCATATCTTCCCGCCACTTCACGGAAGCAAAACACTCTCGTAAGGCCTCTCCTCTAAAGTCCCTTGCCACCTCTTCCGGATGCATTTTCTGCCACCACTTGGGAGGTTCTACACACACACGCGGTATGATATATACATCTTCTTCTCCTGTAGGTGCCACCATTTCGAGCATAGTTTCCACTACAGTAAAATCATAACTTCCATAGCCTTTGAAGAAGTTATCGCAAAATGGTCGAAGCCCACTTTCCATATTGATACCCTCATCACCGGCATAGATAGGAAACATAAATAACTTAATCCCATTTTTCTTAAACTGTTCTATAGTCTCTTTTTCCGGGCAATAGCTCATATAAGCAGAGGGATAGAGCGTTTTCCCATCCACATCAATTACGAATTGCATTCCTTCTTTTTTAACACAACACCTCATAACATTTTTTCCTCTTTTCTTCTTATCACAGCGTAAGACTTTTCTCTCTACTACTAATTTAATATCAATTATTCAAAACATAAATAGACAATTTAAATGATTGATTAACAAAATAATCGATTATTTTATATTTATTTGACCACAGAAAAAGGACTACACCTTTTTACAATGCAGTCCTTTATCATTATATTATTTTCGACTTAGGAAGCCTATACAAGTCAATTACTCAACTTTACATATTCTGTTAGTCTTCCTTTCTTCTGAATAGAAAAATACTCAATCCAGCTGCTATAATTGCTATAATAATCCACCATCCGATACTTATACTGTAATCTCCGGTATTAGGACTGTTTATCTGAGCGTCCTGATTCTGATTATTTGTATTTTCCTGTTCACTTGAAGAATCCTGTTCGTCATGTCCATTGTCTGCTTCATCACTCTCTTCAGTGTTTTCGCTATCTTCGGTGCTTCCGCTATCTCC
>CAZQLJ010000047.1:0-5328 GCA_964594085.1 uncultured Clostridium sp. | reverse complement strand
ACGTCTGGAAGAGTAATTAAACGCTATATCTATTTTCCTAATATCAGTCAACTGTCCTAAGTCGTACGTTACAATCGGTAGCCCAACACTTGCCCAGGTTCTGTCTGATCCCTTTTCCTGTATATAGCTGTCAAACATACAAGATGGATCTATGG
Organism: uncultured Clostridium sp.; assembly: GCA_964594085.1. GTDB lineage: Bacteria > Bacillota > Clostridia > Oscillospirales > CAG-272 > SVTX01. Next base: position 5,173 of record CAZQLJ010000047.1, on the reverse strand, counting down.
TACTTGCATTACGCTCAAGCTCCACTGATTCAATATCCAGAAGACCTTCATCATTCTTTAAGTTAAGTGTATATACAGAAGTAGACTTACCATTCTCTGAAGTACACTCAACAGTAGCTGTTCCCGGACAGTTGCCATCCCATGTCACTTTTGCTGTAGCATTCGGTCCACTCGTAACCGGAATAATCTCCAGTGTCTTGACCTTCCAACTCTTTTCTACATTATACTCAAAAGTATCGCTCTCAAAACCTTCCATAGCATTTCCATTAAACAGAATAGCAGACAACGTACTGTCACCAGCCCATTCATTTTCCTCTAAATCCAGATTACCTTCTGACACGGTCACAGTATTATCACTTACATTAATGGTATAAATCTTATCATTTACTTCAAATTGATGAACATCTCCATCTCCCTTTAGGTATCTTACACTTGCCTGTTGTTCACCCGCTTCATTCCAAGTAAATGCTACAGCATTCTGCCAATCATTGCCATTAACAGTCTGACGAAATACCTTTTCAGTCCTCTTAGTTTCATCATTATTCAACACATCAACACTGGTAAATTCTGTATTTACTTCTTCTGTAAACGGATAGAATTTCATATTGTACTTATTACCATACGTTGTATAAATACCATACTCTTCTGACACTGTTACACTTTCAGGGAACCATCTCAATTCCAGATTTCTGTTCTGAAGAGTTTCTATATCATCTACTACCAACATAACATTTTCTTCTTTTAAGAACACAATATTACGTTGATATTTCTTCAATCCAAGAGTAGGACGATAAGCAACAGTTGCATCACCTACAATATAATTATATGTATCCTGTTCATCCAAAACAGCGAAGCCCGGTTCATAACCATATTGTACATAAAGGTCATAGATTTCCTCAGCATTCAGTCCCGGTCCGCCTTCACCTAACTGACCAATATCATCTATCAACAATGTGGAGTTGTATGCTGTTTTCTTATATGAGATTCCATCACCCTTTAATAAATATTCTCCCTCTGCCATCAGAATTACTGCGTTCAAATCGGGATCGCAATGTGATTCATTGGTACCTGCCTTAATCGTTTCCAGCCCCAGAACTTCAAGAGGAGTACGTCCCAACGGGAGTCCATTACGGATATATAGCAGGCTCTCATCACCTGACCAGTTCTGTCTTGAAACTACGATACCCAGTTCATCTGCATGATATAAAGTTGACTCCTCTTCTGAAATTTTTGCTTCCACTTTTGGATCCGCAAACAGAACGCCCAGCCAATAATTGCTGTCTGCCGTACCTGCTTTCTTGCTCTCATAAGTTTCTGCTATCCATTGTGCCTTTTCATCCTTGTAAATACCTGCCAACACACGGAATACATGGCTAGGACCATACCATGGTGATCTCTTGCTGGATGAATAGTCTATATGACTGTTACCAGAAGTGATGCTGTTCTTTGGATGCATAATATTTGAGTAAAAAGTACTACTGTTCTGCAGCCATTCATTTCCTGTAAACATATCAATATTTAAATTGCTGTTAAGTAACAATGCACTCTTTATTAACCATTCAACCGCGTAAGTATAATAACCCGGCCCTTCATGGCCAGCACCATCCTTAGGTAAAGCATCAAATGCAAGTCCTACCTTATCACATACGATCTGAATTCCATCAGCACAGGTTTGTTTTACAGTTTCTACATCAACACCGTTTGCCTTTGCCACATCATCTGCATGGATATACAATGAAATAGCAGTTGAACACAGAGCTGTCACACAAATATGCAGATGGTTTTGCAGATAATTGTTACTGTCACCCCATTTCTTTTGGAACTGACCACAGGCATAATACAATTTCTTAGCTATAATATCTCTTTGCTCTTGGGTCAAGTCATCATACAGCCAGTTATATACCATAGCAATAGCATATGCCTGATGGCCGGCTGCAAGATCAGCTTCCTGATAATAATCCCATGTCGCCCACTTCGGATAAGACGCACTTGTTACAGCATAATCAATACAAGTTTCCTTATATGCCTCATCGCCGGTAAAAAGATATGCCCACAGCAAATGAGCTGTTTGATCTCCTACACCTCTCATCCACATGGCGTAGTGATTTTCATCATCAGAATAATCTTCATACTTAGGAGGAGTACTTCCCTTCAATCCCTCTGCAAATGACTTATAACTATTCCAAATCTGATATCTCACGCTGGTTTCATCTTTAATTTCCGCGCGAATTGCATCCAACTGTTCTCTTGTGACAAGCATGGTAGTATCTTTTGTAAGATTCTGCAATAAACTGTCAGCCACCTGTTTAATTGTTATTTCAATCTCAAGCAATGCTGTATCTGTCCCTGCCGTTACGATGATTACAGCCTTATCTGCTTGTGCAGTGCCATAGCTCAATGGAAGATATGTATAGCTGCCATCCGCCTTCAATTCAAGAGTACCATTCTGAGGTGCCTCCCAAATTTTATATGTAACTTCATTACTTCCCGTATTGTTAGTTACATAGCCGCTTAAATCACCACCAATTAATTTTCCGTAATCGGTTACCAGCTCTGCTTTCTCTGTAAGCAGTGAAGTGCTTTCCTTTACAGTCACCATGCAACTCTTTGAAATACCACCAACAGCTTCTGCAGTAATTGTAACGTCTCCTGCTTTTAATGCAGTAACTACACCATTCGCATCAACAAATGCAACCGTCTCATCCTTGCTCTTCCAGATTATATCCCTATTAGTTGCATTTTCAGGTTTATATTCTACTACAAGCTTCTCTTGAGTTCCTGCGTAAAGAGTTAAAGAATCCTTTATTGATATATCAGTAAGATCTATATATTCATCAAGTACTGTAACTGCACATGTTGCTTTGCACCCGCCACTGATAGCTGTTACAGTAATAACAGCGTCACCAATTCCTACTGCTGTTATCTTTCCATTTGCATCTACTGTTGCAACATTAGAATTGCTGCTCTCAAACAATAATGAATGATCGCTTGCCTCTGCCGGTGCAGTGGTTGCATTCAGTGTAGCTTCCTTTCCTGTTTCCAGGTATAAAGCAGATGCATCCAAAGTAACTGTTTCAACCGGTATCCATTCAACAACTGCTACTTGATCATACCATACCGTTCCTGTTCCTTCAGCAAACCAAATCTGCATGGATGACAGAACCGCATTCTCAGGAATGTAGAAGTAAGCTTCCACATCTACCCAACCATTTGTATTGGCGCTTTCTATTGTTTCAAGTACTTCTCCACCACTAACGATTGTTTTATTATTTTCATCAGAATGATAAATCTTATATAAAATCTGTGGTACACTCGCAGTCAAATTTTCAGCTTTGACCTTTGCCATGAGCTTATAGTTTGCGCCCGGCTTAAGTGGAAGGTTATTCCAGCATACATCCATTTTTACCGGAGTATCCCCTGTAGTATATAGCTTTAATGATTTGTTTCCACTAAATACGTTATCAACAATAGAATCAAATTCATATTGCATTGTTCCTGCCGTTATAGCAGTTCTGTTAGAAAGTACCCAAGGTCCCGCATTTCCTGTTTCAAATCCACCATTTACTAATTCATTTTTCCATACCTGCAAATTACATGCTACCGCAAGCTCAGTATTATGTTCATTAGATACAGTGATCGTACATTGACCCTTTGACACACCGGTCACAACACCATTTTCGTCTACAGTTGCCACACTTGAATCAGAGCTTGTAAATGTCCAGCCACCTTCTGTAGCATCTGCATTTGAAGCCTTAGGAATCAGTTGAATCGTCTCGTCTACAAATACTGTTTCCTGTGTTCTCGGCAGAACAATTGCTTCAGGAGCAATTACTCCCGCTGACACTGTTACCGTACAAGAAGACGCTATCGTTTTGCCATTCCAATTTATAGCTGCAGTAATAGACGCAGTACCTGCCCCAATAGCTGTTACCAGTCCATTCTCATCAACAGTTGCAACGCTTGTATTATCACTGCTCCAAGCAATCTCCTCAACTGCACCGGTAGGAGCTATTGTTGCTGCCAGCTGATGCTGATCTCCAGCTATCAACGTAGCAGTTTCATCTGTAACTGTGATTGTAGGTTCAGCGGCATCCTTAATCTTTGTAATTGAAACATCATCTATCAAGTAATAACCAGCATTTAATGAGCTCACTTTGAGCTCAATATTATATTTGTTTTCCGTCGCCACAAAATCAAGTGTTTTATTAGCCCACACGCCATTACCGGCTTTATTATCACTATGGATATCCGTATTATTTGTAGTAGAAGCATATTCTCGTAATCGAAGATACGCATCCGCCCCCTCTACATCCACAGGCTTAAACCATACAGAAATACGATATGTAGCTCCCGGTTCAAAATACATATATTCATTGTTTCGTAAAACAGTTCCTGTTACCTTATCAGTGGCCCCTTCTGGTCTTGACACTTTTAATGCATGCCCGGAACCATCACGACCCCCATCTACTATTTCACATATCATATATGTTTCTGCAGTGGTATAAAAATGCCAGCCGGTTTCTCCTAACGGACAAACTTGTGAAGAAACACCTTCTTTATTTACCTTCAGATAAGCATTCTCTGTTGCCGTCTCAAAATCACCATTAGTCACAAATTCTGTAACTGCTTCCTCTTCTCCCTCAGCACGCACAGTTAACATGTTTTGTGGCAATACACTTAAGAGCATTGCACACACAAGTACTAAGCTTATAATTCTGTACTTTACCTTTTTGTTTTTCAACATAGATTTACCTCTCTTTCTTTTATTATATATGGTATCCTGATCATTGACCTTTCTGTTAGAAAATATAGTCTATTCACTACTAATTCAAACTCCTCCTTTCCGCTTTTAAAATTTGTAGCTTCCATCATTTCCCAATAATTTCACACAGAAGCAGCCGATATGTACCAGGTTACACTACTTTCTTACAATTTATAATTTAATGGAAACTTTTTCAAAAAAATATAAACAAATTTGCAGATTGATTAGCAAAACAATCGCTTTAATATAAATACAAATAGAAAAAGCATATCACTTATATTAATTACAAGTGGTATGCTTTACTTTAGAGATTTTGAATTGGTATAGTAAACATAAGTTTTAAGAGGGCTGCTTATAAATAACTCTTCACTACCTCCTCAGACACATTGAGACGCTTGGCCACTTCCTTCA
>CAZQLJ010000046.1:0-10974 GCA_964594085.1 uncultured Clostridium sp. | reverse complement strand
TTTAAGAAAAAATATTCAAAAAACCTCTTGACAAACGCTTGCCGTCGGTGTATAATAATGCCATAAGACGACAGACGAAAGTCATTCGAATAAGGAGAATTTATTATGGCAACGAAAAAAGCACTTCCCAAGGTAAGCGAAATACAGGATAAAGAAGATAAGAAAAGAGCACTGAGCACCGCTATGGCTCAGATCGAGCGTGAATTCGGCGCGGGCGCTATTATGAAGCTCGGAGAAAACACTCACATGGAGGTTCAGGCGGTGTCCACGGGATCGCTTTCCCTTGACCTCGCTCTCGGCATCGGCGGCGTTCCGAGAGGAAGAATAATCGAAATATTCGGTCCCGAATCCTCGGGTAAGACTACCGTAGCGCTGCATATTATCGCCGAAGTTCAGAAGGCGGGCGGAGAAGCGGCGTTTATCGACGCGGAGCACGCGCTCGATCCTATTTACGCCAAGGCTCTCGGCGTTGATATCGCAAACCTGCTCGTTTCCCAGCCCGATTGCGGCGAGGACGCGCTCTCTATCACCGAGTCGCTCGTGCGCTCGGGAGCTATCGACGTTATCGTGGTCGACTCGGTCGCCGCGCTCGTTCCCAAGCAGGAGATCGACGGTGATATGGGACAGTCGAACGTCGGCGTGCAGGCTCGCCTTATGTCGCAGGCGATGAGAAAGCTCGCGGCGGTCATTTCCAAGAGCAACTGCGTAGTCGTATTCATCAACCAGCTTCGTGAGAAGGTCGGAGTTATCTACGGCAACCCCGAGACCACCACGGGCGGCCGCGCGCTCAAGTTCTACGCGTCGGTCAGAATCGACATCAGAAAGACCGAGCAGCTCAAAAACGGCACCGATATCTACGGAAACAGAGTCAAGTGCAAGATCGTTAAAAACAAGGTCGCGCCTCCTTTCCGCGTAGCCGAATTTGACATCCTTTACGGCAAGGGAATCTCGAGAGTCGGAGAGGTACTTGACTTTGCTATTATGCTTGACGTGATCAAGAAGAGTGGATCGTGGTTCTCCTACGACGGAAACAGACTTGCGCAGGGTAAGGAAAACGTCAGGAAGCTGCTTGAGGACAATCCCGAATTCTGCGCCGAGATCGAGGCAAAGGTAAGGGCATTGAACGCAGGCGGCGTTATGAATGAAGAGGAATTCGAGCTCGATAACGACGAGGACGATTTCGACATTCGTACAATGGAAGACGATGAGTGATAAGCTCACCTTTAGCAAGGATATAAACGAATTTCTGAGGGCGCACGGCACTCCTGCCGTCAATAGCGGCACTCCCGAGATCACCGACAAATACGGCATCTGCTTGCTTTCTGCAAAGCCTTCGGGCGACGAAAAAGTGATCTTAAAAATATCGGTCAGCAACCCCTCGGGCAATGAGGAGATCGAAATGGTACTCCTGACCGAGCATTTTCGTGAAATGAATCTGTCGGTCGGCACACTTGAGGCGGAGATCATGCCCGAGCTTGAATATTGGTCAGAGGTTGCAAAGGCTTATTCCTCTGCGTGCTCGTCCTTCGCTTACACGCCCGCCTCACTGTCTGCGCTCGAAAGAAAGCTTATCCAAAAGGGATTCCCCAAGGATGTTGCATCCGATGCAATAGCCTCGGTCAAGGCTCGCGGATTTGTCGACGAGGGGCAGATAGCCCTGCGCCGCGCGCAGCTTTGCGTCGAGAAAAAATGGGGAAGATCGCGAGTTTTGATGAAGCTTCGCGAGGAAGGCTTTGCCGATCAGTCGCTCGAAGCGGCGAGAGAGTTTCTCGCATCGGTAGATTTCGCCGAGAATTGTGCCGCCTTGATAAAGCGTAAATTCGGAAATATCCCCGAGGACAGACACGAAAGAGAATTGATGTGCGCGTCCTTATCCCGAATGGGATACTCTGCGTCGGAGATTCGTGCCGCGCAGGAAATAGTGAAAAAATAGTTTTGAAAATAAAAAAGAGGAGAGTCACAGCGTGGTCTCTCCTCACTTTTTTGATTTTGTTTGTTTTCAAAACAATGGAGCAGGAAATGAAATATGCTCGGACTCTTATTGACAAATCTGTTAGGTTGTGCTACAATAAAATCAGTAACAAATTAGACAGACAAAGGAGTAACAACAATGTTCAATAACAATATTCCGCGTCCCGAATACCCCCGTCCGCAAATGAAGCGCACCGAATGGATAAACCTCAACGGCGAATGGGATTATTCGACCGACAAGTCTAAGTCGGGTATGGACAGAAACCTCTTCAACGGAGTAGGATTCGACGAAAAGATAATAGTTCCTTTCTGCCGTGAGAGCGAGTTGTCGGGCATCGGCGACAAGGATTTTTGCGCTGCGGTCTGGTATAAAAAGCAGGTAACCCTGCCTGACGGATGGTTGGCTGAGGACAAGGACGTCGTTCTCAATATCGGCGCCTGCGACTATAATACTGACGTCTGGGTAAACGGTCAGCATATTGGAAATCACCGCGGCGGATACGTCAGCTTCTCGTTTGTCATAACCGATGCGCTCACAAGCGGAGATAATACCGTCGTCATTCGCGCCGAGGACGATACCCGCGCCGAAAGACAGCCCACGGGCAAGCAAAGCTTCAGACACGAGTCCTTCGGTTGCTTATATACGCGTACCACGGGCATCTGGCAGACCGTCTGGCTCGAATCCGTGCCCAAGATCAGAATTTCTCACGTGAAATATTACCCCTGTCTCGAAAAGCAGACTCTTTTCGCCGAGGTATACTCGAACGGAGTCGCAAGCGGCAGAGTGGTTCACGCAAAGGCGAGCTACAACGGAAAATTTATGGGCGAGGCAAGCGCGCCCGTAAAAAACCACGTGGCAAAACTTGAAATTAAACTCGATGAGCTTCATCTCTGGGAGGTCGGAGAGGGAAGACTTTACGATATCGAGCTTACGCTCGGCGACGATAAGGTCTCATCGTATTTCGGTATGCGCGAGGTTGAGTGCAGAGATGGAATTATGTACCTCAACGGAAAGGTAGTCTTCCAGCGACTTGTTCTCGACCAAGGCTTCTACCCCGACGGGATCTACACGGCTCCCACGCTTGAGGCTCTGAAAAACGACGTCGATATGTCGATGGCGCTCGGATTCAACGGCGCAAGACTTCACGAAAAGGTCTTCGAGCCGCTTTTCCTCGAGCACTGTGACAGACGCGGATACATCGTTTGGGGTGAGCATGCCAACTGGGGAATGACACATGTCGGTGATTTTCCGTTCTCCGACTTTTTGATGGAATGGCAGGAGGTCTTGGAAAGAGATTTTAACCACCCCGCGATAATCGGCTGGTGTCCTCTTAACGAAACCCCGCTTTCCGACCTGTTTGACCGCCGCTTTTCCGAGAAGCTTGCCGCGATCACGAGAGCATACGATAACACCCGAATGTATATCGACGCGTCGGGCTGGTATCATTACCCGGGCATTACCGACATAACCGATTGCCACGATTACGAGCAGGATCCCGAGAAATTCAAGGCGAAGTTCGACGTTCTTGAAAAGGGCGAACGGTACAATATCCACTATATATACAATAACCAGGAGCACGATTATTGGTCGACTCCCACATTCGTCAGCGAATACGGAGGCATTTTCTGGTTTGAAAACGGCGTGCCTGACGGCTGGGGCTACGGTATGCCCCCCGCAACCGAGGAGGAATTCAAGGCTCGTTTCAAGGGCTTGACCGAGGCTTTGCTTTTCAACTCAAAGATCGGCGGACTCTGCTACACCCAGCTGACCGACGTAGAGCAGGAGCAAAACGGATTTTACGCTTATGACAGAAAATCGAAATTCGATTGCGAATTCTTCCACTCCGTGCTTACTCAAAAGGCAAAAATAGAAGAATAATGAAAAATCACCGTGCGGCTCGCCGCACGGTGATTTTCGTATAAACAAAAGCTTATTTCTTTTCAAAGGGACATTCAAGCAGCCAATGGATAGACATACGAAGCCAATCTGCCGCGTAAGGATCGACAAGATCGTCTCGCATAGACCAAGTCTCCTTGTTGCAAAGAGACATACCGTGAGGGCCGTTGTTGTAAATATGCATCTCAAAGGGTATTTTATGCTGGTGGAGCTTGCTTGAATAGATAAGGGAATTCTGAACGTTTACGCAATCATCCTGTACGGTGTGCCAGAGAAACGCAGGAGATGTTCTTTCGTCTACCATGCTTTCGGGCGAAAAACGAGCCATACCCTCCTCGTCAAGCACCATGCCGTTCTCGTCCTTGGGGAAGACGTCGGACTCGGTCGGCATACCGTTGAGTACCCACATTGTGCCGGTGTGTCTGTATCTTGCATCGCTGGTCAGCACGGCATAGCAAAGAATTGTCGAGGTCGGCTTGCATATTTCGGGATCAGCGCCGCAAAGATGCGCCACGACCTCGGGAGAATGCCAAGCACAGCCTGTCCAAGCGGCAAGGTGGCCGCCTGCGGAAAATCCGATTATGGAAACGTGCTTGGGGTCAACGTAAAGCTCGTCGCAGTGCTCACGGATATATTTTATCGCAAGACACGCCTCAATAAGCGGGGAGTAGTTGTTTGCCGCCTTCTCAAGAATTGAATAGCGGAGAACGAAAACGTTAAGTCCCGCTGCAAAATACTGCAGTGCGATCGGTTCAGCCTCTCTTTCCGACAAAAATCCGTATCCGCCGCCCGGGCAGACTACGATCGCCTTTCTTTTTCCAATAGTAAGCTCGTCGTGATAATCGTGAATGTACGCCTCAATTCTCGAATCGGGGAATTGCTCGACGTGGTTTATGTGCTTGTATATCATTTTGTGACTTCCTTTCGTAAGTACTTTAATTAAATTTTATCACAAATCATATCGAATGTCAATACGTACGATTCTTGCATTTGTTAAATATCACGACGTTTTTCGATATTTTTTTAATTTAGCCTGCTAAATTAATATGCAGTTCATATATTGGTGTTACAATACGTGATTATAATGGAAAGTGTTTGATGTCAAACGTCCATTGAACTTTTTTGGAGAAGCTTTATGGAATTTGTGAGAAAGTTACCTCTGCCCAAGGAGATCAGAGAGCAGTACCCCTTGAGTGCTGAGTGCGCAAAGAAAAAAATAGAATTTGACGGCGAGGTCGCCAAGATATTCAGCGGCGAATCGAACAAAAAGCTGCTTGTCATCGGTCCTTGTTCGGCAGACAACGAGGACTCGGTAATGGATTACGTTACCCGTTTGGTGCGTGTCAGCGAAAAGGTGTCGGATAAGATAGTTATCATCCCTCGAGTTTATACGAATAAGCCGAGAACCACAGGCGACGGATATAAGGGAATGCTCCACCAGCCCGATCCCAATAAGGATTCGGATATGCTTGCGGGCATTATTGCGATCAGACATCTTCACAAGCGAGTAATCGAGCAGACGGGAATGTTCACCGCCGACGAAATGCTCTATCCCGAGAACTATCAGTACCTTTACGACCTGCTTTCCTACGTCGCTATCGGTGCACGCTCGGTCGAAAATCAGCAGCACAGACTCGTATCAAGCGGCATAGAGATCCCCGTAGGAATGAAGAACCCCACGGGCGGCGATATTTCGGTTATGCTCAACTCGATAATGGCGGCACAGCACCCCCACACCTTCCTCTATCGCGGATGGGAGGTCAAGTCGTCGGGTAACCCCTACGCTCACGCGATCTTGCGCGGATACGTAAATAAGCACGGCGAATCTCTGCCCAACTATCACTACGAGGACATCGAGCATCTTTGTAAGGAATACGACAAGAGGGCGCTTGCCAATCCCGCACTCATCGTCGACTGTAACCACGCAAACTCGGGTAAGAAATATAAGGAGCAGGTGAGAATCGCGAAGGAAGTGCTCCACTCCTGCGCTCTTAATCCCGAGATCGCGAAGATATTCAAGGGCTTTATGATAGAAAGCTACATCGAGGAAGGCAACCAGAAGATCGGCGAGGGCATCTACGGTAAATCCATCACAGATGCTTGTCTTGGTTGGGATGACACCGAAAGATTTATCTACTATATGGCAGAAAGGCTTTAATGGGCGCAAGATAGAAATTACGCTGAAAAGGGCAAGAAAAATGCTACGGTTTATATACGTTATAATACTTCGTATATTCTCAATAATATATTTCGTTCCGAAGATGGCACACTATGCAAAGCACCCCGAGAAATACTCGGAGGAGGATTGCTACGCGCTTGCCCGCACGGTCGTAGGCAAGGTGAAAAAGACCGCAAGAGTCACGACCGAATACTATGGGCTTGATAATCTTCCCGAGGGCGACGAGGGCTACATTATGTTCTCAAACCATCAAGGGAAATACGACGCGGTGGGAATTCTGAACGGACATAAACGTCCCTGCACTGTACTTATGGATGAAAAGCGCTCGAGGGTGTTTATCTCCAAGCAGTTCGTGGACCTTCTGCACGGCCAGCGTATATCGAGGACTAATCTCATAATGCAGGTCAAAACTCTGAGAGATATGGCACGGGAGGTTGCCGAGGATAAAAGAGTCTATCTCGTTTTCCCCGAGGGTGGATACAGAAAAGATCAGGATAACGTGACCAACGAATTCAAGCACGGATGTTTTCTGTGCGCGCAAAGGGCAAAATGCCCGATAGTGCCTGTTGCTCTTATAGATTCGTATAAGCCGTTCGGCATCAATTCACTCAAGAAAGTTACGACGAAGGTAGTCTTCCTTCCCCCGATACCGTATAACGAGTATAGCGAAATGAAGACCGCAGAGATATCCGATATGGTGAAGGATCGAATTGATGCGGCAATCAAAGCGCACACGTAATAAACAAAAGCACGAAATCGCTTGATTTCGTGCTTTTTTACTCTAACTAATTTAATTGAGGTCTGAAATTCATTAAAATGAGAAAAAATTGCAAAAAACTCTTTCCAAAACCGCGATTTTCTGTTATACTATATAGTAGTGTTAAGGAAGGGAGGACGGAATATGACAGCCGGGAAAATAAGAGCGAAGCTCAGAGAGCATGGAATAGAAAACGACTACGTCGAGACCAAGCTGCTTATCGAAGAGCTCTGCGGTGATTATTCCGAGGATAAGGACTACGACTCCCCCCGCCTTTTAGAAGCGGTCGAAAAAAGATGCGCTCACTATCCTTTGCAATATCTCATCGGGAAATGGTGGTTTTGCCGATGTGAGTTTGAGGTGGATGAAAATTGTCTTGTCCCGAGACCCGACACGGAGCTTACAGTCGAAACCGCAGTGAAAATGCTGCCCCAAAACGCAAGCTTTGCCGATCTGTGTACGGGAAGCGGGTGTATAGCGATCTCGATACTCGACCTGCGGGCAGACACGAGAGCAGATGCCTACGAGCTTTACCCGAAAACACTTGAGCTGGCAAAGAAAAACGCAGAGAAAAATAAGGTCTCTAAGCGTTTTTCGGGGATCCTTGGTGACGTGCTTTCTCCGACTTTGCTTGGTGACAAAAAATACGCCGCAATAATATCAAACCCACCGTATATCAGAACCGACGTTATCGAAACTCTTGAAGCAGAGGTCAAGCAAGAGCCGCGCGCGGCACTTGACGGCGGAGAAGACGGACTGCTGTTCTACCGCGCGATAGTGCAGAACTTCGCGAAAAATCTTGGTGACGAAGGATTTTTCATTTTCGAGATCGGCTACGATCAAGCCGAAGACCTCAAAAAAATATCCGACTCTGCAGGATTTTCCTGCGAGATCAAAAAAGACCTCGGCGGATGCGACCGCGTGGCAATACTTCGCAGAAACAATTGACGAATGTTGTTATTTCAGCATAAACTTAAAAGAAAACTAACGAAAAACGGAGCATAGATATGAATATAGCAGTTTTAGCGGGAGGATATTCCCCCGAGCGCGACGTGTCGCTCACGTCGGGCAGCCTTATAGCCAACGCACTCATCGACGAAGGGCATAACGTCTGTCTCGCAGACGTCTACCTCGGCATAGACGGCACCGATGAGATCGCAAGCCTTTTCAATAAGGAAAAAAAGCCGATATATAAGGTGACGCACAGCGTGCCCGACCTCGACGCGCTCAAAAAGAGCAGTGGCAACGGAGATGCCTTGATAGGCAAGGGAATTATTGACCTTTGCCGCGCCGCTGACGTAGTCTTTTTGGCTCTTCACGGAGCTATGGGAGAGAATGGACAGCTTCAAGCAACGCTCGATAATTACGGCATAAAATATACGGGCTCGGGCTACGTTGGAAGCCTTTTGGCGATGGATAAGGATATCTCCAAAAAAATGTTCGTCGGCGCGGGCGTGAACACACCCGAATGGATGTATATATCCGCCAAGCAAGCAGATATTTGCGAGATCGAGCAGAGGATCGGATATCCCTGTGTAGTCAAGCCCTGCTGTTGCGGCTCGAGTGTCGGCATTTCCATCCCCGAAAACCGAGCAGAGCTTGAAAAAGCGCTAAAGGAAGCCAAAAAATACGAGGATAGCATTCTGATCGAGAAAAAGATCAGCGGCAGAGAATTCACGGTAGGAATTCTCGACGGAGAGGTGCTTCCCGCCGTTGAAATAATCCCCACCGAGGGCTTTTACGATTATAAAAACAAATATCAGGCAGGCAAAACGATCGAGCTTTGCCCCGCGCCTGTCGACGACGATCTTATGTCTATCCTTGCCGAGCAGACCAAGCTTGCATTTGACGCGCTCAGACTCTCGGGCTATTCGCGCTTCGACTACATAGTTGATAAGGACGGCAAGCCTTGGTGTCTTGAAGCAAATACCCTCCCGGGCATGACCCCCACGAGCCTGCTTCCGCAGATGGCGGCGGCGGTAGGGATCACATACGGAAAGCTCTGCTGTAAAATAGTCGAGCTCGCACTTACAAAATAAATATAAAAAGCGGATTTTTTAATGAAATTTTAGGTATAAATTACCTTAAAGTCATTGACAAAATCCGCTTTTCATTTTATAATTAAAGAAGAAATGCGAAGAGAGAATTTTGCCGCATTTTCGCTCAAAAAAAAGAAAATCTAACCTCGAATAAAGGAGCAAATTATGGATTTCAAAAACATCGACAAAAAATACCGTCCCGTGCCGTTCTGGTCGTGGAACGAAAAGCTTAACGTCGCGGAATCCCTCCGCCAGACCGCCCTTATGGACGAAGCGGGAATGGGAGGATATTTTATGCACGCCCGCGGAGGTCTGCAGACCGAGTATATGGGCGAGGAATGGTTTGAAAACGTCGGCGCTTGTATCGACGAATGCAACAAGCGCGGAATGCACGCCTGGGCTTACGACGAAAACGGCTGGCCCTCGGGATTCGGCGGCGGAAAGGTTAACGGCAAGGGTGAAAAATTCTGGCAGAAATATCTGCGCGTGCAGCCTGCAGATGCCGACAGAAGCGCTATCCCCGAGCACCGCATCATCGCCGAGAACGACAAATATTGCTTCTTCTACGAGGTCAATCCCTTCTACGTTGACACGCTCGACGGCGAGGTCATCGCAGACTTTATAAACGAAATTTACGTCCCCTACTACGAAAAGTACGGTCAGACCTTCGACGGATTTTTCACCGACGAGCCTCAGATCTCGCGTAACGGCATTCCGTGGAGCCTGACTATGCCCGAGCAGTACAAGCTCGCCTACGGTGAGGACCTCTGCTGTGTGCTCGCAAAGCTTTTCTATGAGGAAGAGGGCTTTGAGACCGTCCGTATCAAGTTCTGGAAGATGGTCACCGAGCTCTTCTCGAAGAACTTTATGAAGCAGATCTACGACTGGTGCGACGATCACGGACTTAAGCTCACAGGACACCTCGTTCTTGAGGAGAGCCTGACCGCCCAGCTTATCTCCAACGGCGCTTGTATGCCCCACTATGAGTATTTCCATATTCCCGGTATGGACTGGCTCTGCAGACCTATCTACCCCTGCCTTACCCACCATCAGCTCGCCAGTACGGCGGCTCAGACGGGCAAAAAGCAGATACTTTCCGAGACCTTCGCGCTCTGCGGTCATAACGTAGGACACGACGAGCTCAAGAGAAACTACGAGTGGATGATGGTTCGCGGCATAAACCTCATGTGTCAGCACCTCGAGGGATATTCCAACCGAGGAATCCGTAAGAGAGACTATCCCCCCGCAATGTACATACAGCAGCCTTGGTGGGCAGACTATAAGGTCTTCAACGACGCTATGTCGCGCGTTGGTATGATCTTGGCAGAAGGCGAGATCAAGTTCGACACCCTCGTGCTTCACAATATGACTTCGGGTTGGGTCTGCTTCAACTGCGGCAACAACCTCTATACCAACGGCAAGAATATCGAATATTACAACGGTGCGCTCGTCGGCACGACCCTTGCGCTTGAAGCAAAGCATATTCCTTTCCACCTCGGCGACGAGATTATGATGGAAAGACACGGCAGAGTCGAGGGCAACAAGCTCATTATCGGCAATATGGCGTATACGACCGTCGTTATCCCCGAGCACATCGCGTTTATGGAGAATACCGAAAAGCTGCTTGCCGAGTTCAAGGCAAACGGCGGTATCATCACCACGGCAGATCAGCTCGAGCCCAACAATGTAATTGATAACGAGAAGATCACGTACACCTGGCGTGACCTCGGCGACTGCACCGCGCACTACTTCGTCAACTCCAACGATACCGAAGAAAAGGCAACAATCTCTCGCGGAAGCTACGCGATCGACATCGCGACGGGCGAGAAGGTCGACTTCTGCGGCGAATATACCTTCGCACCTTACGGAAGCCTGCTCGTTATCGACGACGGAACACCCTGCACAGAGAAGAAGGCAGAGAAGACTCTGAAAGCTCTCGATATCAGCGGCAAGTGGACGGTAGAGAACTGCACATACAACTCCCTCACGCTCGACAAGTGTGACTATTGGTTCGACGGCGAGCTTCAGGAGGAGAATGGCTACGTTCTCAATATCCTCCCGAGAACCACCGACCTCAAGCGCGCGGTCGACGTCCGTTGCAGATTCACCGTGAATATGGACTACGTTTCGG
>CAZQLJ010000045.1:0-11196 GCA_964594085.1 uncultured Clostridium sp. | reverse complement strand
AAGCGCGCGGGCTCGAAGACCGCGCTCAACTCCGAGCTCAAGAGCTTCGGCGCGAATTACGATATTCTGCGCGACCTGTATCTGCTTGAAACCAAGATCGATATGCTCAAGGATCATTTCTACGGCGAGGACGGCGAGCTGATCAGCGATGAGGTCAAGCAGGAATATCTTGAAGAAAAATACGTCGCGTTCGGTCAGATCTATCTCGCGTCGTACTACTACCTGATCGACACCGACCGCTTCGGCGATCACGTTTATTATACCGACGATAAGCACGAGCATATCGCCTACGATAAGGAAAACGGAAGCACGCAGACCGACGAGTACGGGAAGACTATCAAGGATATCTTCGGCGAGGACGAGTACTTCACCGAGGACGGAAAGATAGCCTACGACAAAAAGAACGGCAAAATCGGATACCTGCTTGACGACAAGGGAGAATACGTGACCGAGCCCCACGACGACAAGACGCTGGGCGAGCTTTATAATAAGGCACACACTTATGCAGATGCGTGTGACGGAGATATTGACGCATTCGTTGAAATGGCGGAGATATACGACGAAATGAGTGGCAAGGGAGAGGCGCTGTATCTCTATGCCGAGGAGCATTATTACGGCTTGCAGAGCGAAGCCTACGAGTATCTTGACGATATCACCAAGGCGCTTGGGGATATGGAGGTCGGAGAGTGCAAGGTCATCGAATCCGACTACGGCTATCACGTGATCTGCAAATACGAGATGCCCGAAAAGGCTTACGAGGACGAGGATCAGAAGGACGTTTTCGAGGGCTTTACAGAGGATCTCATAGCCGAGCTGTTTGCCGACGAGTGTGCAAAGTACGAGTCGCAGATCACGATAGTGCCCGAGGCTTACGAGTCAGCTCGCAAGATGAGCGAGATCGGCTCGAATAAGCTCTATTGATAAATACCGACTGTAAAGGATCAACCGATGAAAAATAAACCTATGAATCTTTTGAAAAGAGCTCTCGCGCTTGCTCTTGCGCTCTGTGCCGTGGTCACGCTCTGCGTCTCCTGCTCGGAAAAGGCGGAGGTACCCGACCCCGTGCTTGAGTGCGGAGAGGAAAAATTGCCCCTTTATTTCTATGAATTTATGCTTTCGAGAATGAAGGGAAGCCTTGCGAGAAACAAATATCCCGTAAAGAGCGACTCGTTCTGGGCGACCGAGATAGAAAAGACGGGACAGACCTACGAGGAATACTATAACGAGTCGATATTTGAGAGCTGTAAGAAATATTTTGCCTCTGCGGTGCTTTTCGACCAAATGGGATTGACTCTGCCCGCCTCGGCTATCGCGGCGATCGACGAGGAGGTCGCGTTCTACGTTGACTACGACGGAGACGGAGACGAGAGTGCATTCGATAAGCTGATCGCGCCCTACGGAGTCGATACCGAGACCTTGCGCGAGTGCTATATCATCGAGGCGAAGTACGAGTATCTGCTCGCCCACCTTTTCGGCGGCGGTGAGCTGATCGCAGACTCGGTAAGAGAGGAATATTATCAGGAAAATTACTATTGCTTCAAGCAGGTGCTTTTAGCCAAGTTCTACTATAAGTATCAGCACGACGAATACGGCAATATGATCTATTTCGACGCAAAGACGAAAAAACCCCTGTACGACACCGAAAAGGGAAGCTACGCATACGGTGAGGACGGTGCGAGGATAAAGGACTCCTTCGGTCAGCCGATGTACTTTGACGCAGAGGGCAACGTGGTCTACGACAAGGAAAACGGTGTTCCGAGAGTCGTGCTTGACGAAAACGGCAATCCGATACAGTACGAGTGCACCGCCGAGGAGATAGCCGCGAATAAGAGTCTTGCCGAGGAGCTCGCGGCAACCTTGACCGAGGGCAATTTCTCGGAGTTTGAATCCGAGATCAAGGAAAACGTGCTCGTAGTCGGCGCAGTCGACGAATATGACGACGGATATTACTTAAGCGAGATCGAGAGCGCTGGATATACGGGTGACGTTGCGTATCTTTCGGATATTCTTGATATGCTTAAGGAAATGAAGGTCGGTGAGATCGGATATTACGAGAGCGACGCGGGATTCCACGTTATTATGAAATACGAACTCGAGGAAGGCAAATATACCGAAGAGGGATATGAGAGCTGGTTCTCGTCGCTTGACGCGTACATCATAAACGATCTTTTCAATATAAGGATCGCAGATACGCTGTCGAAGATCAAGATCAACGAGGAAAATCTCGCCAAAGCGAGATCGATCAGAGACCTTGGCATAAATTACGATTACTGATAAAGAAGCGAAACAAACGAAAGCCTCCCTTGTGTAAAGGGGGTGGCACGGCTTGCCGTGACGGAGGGATTGTAATGCAGAGAAAACATAATAAAGACATTGTTCCTGCGGCAAAAATGCTACGCAAAAATATGACCAAGGAAGAAAAACATCTTTGGTATGATTTTTTACGTATGTATCCAATTCGTTTTTCACGCCAAAAAGTGCTTGGAAAATATATCGCAGATTTCTATTCTGCCGAAGCTAAACTCGTAATTGAGCTTGACGGTTCTGGGCATTACACAGAAGAAGGCAAAAGATATGACGAAGAACGAACCGCGTTTCTTGAAGAATACGGATTGACGGTAATGCGAATACCTAATACGGAAATTCACAAAAATTTTCGAGGTGTTTGTGAATATATAGATAATCTCGTAGGACAATCCCTCAGTCGCTAACGCGACAGCTCCCTTTACACAAGGGAGCCTTTCAACAACAATCGAAAGTTTGCAACAAATTTAAAGTAGTAACCTTATGATAGAAAAGGACGACTGGAGATTAAGCGGTCAAGAAAAATATTTGCAAGGCAAAACGCTGTATTTAAGAAAATGGACCTCGCCCAGAAAGGACTGGGATCACGACCACTGCGAATTTTGCCAGGCTAAATTTTCGGATCTTCCCGACACCTTACACGAGGGCTATACAACAGAGAATAACTATCATTGGATATGTTCCGATTGCTTTAGCGATTTTAAGGAAATGTTCCAATGGAAACAAGTTGACGAGCAGAAATAAACCATTCTCCGACAAGCCTTACAGGCCTGTCGGGGAATTTTAATCTCCAACACCTCGAAAGCCCCGAAAATGTCGAAAAAAGCTTCCAAGATTTTGAAAAATTCTGTTGACGGAAGGCACGGGGTATGATATAATTATAATGTGTTATTATGTAGCGATCACGAGGTATCCTATGACTTACAATGAATTTTTGAAGGCGGCGGCAAAAACTCCGTTAGGAAAAGCCGTTCTCGCCGTGAAAAAGGAGATAAAAAGCGACGTTGCCGCGATCAAGCAAAGAGACCCTGCGGCGAAAAGCGATGTCGAAATAATCCTTCTGTATTCGGGACTCCACGCGATCTTGGCGTACAGAGTCTCGCATAAGCTTTATATCAGCGGTCACACCTTTTCGGCACGCGCGGTGAGTCAGGCGGCAAAATTCCTTACGGGTATAGAGATACACCCCGGCGCGACGATCGGAAAAGGGCTCGTGATAGATCACGGCATGGGAGTAGTTATCGGTGAGACCGCCGAGATCGGAGATAATTGCACGCTCTATCAGGGAGTAACTCTTGGCGGTACGGGTAAAGACCTTGGCAAGCGTCACCCCACCCTTGGCAACAACGTGCTGGTCGGCGCGGGTGCAAAGGTGCTCGGACCGATAAAAATAGAGGATAACAGCAAGGTCGCGGCAAACGCCGTGGTACTAAAGGACATTTCAAGCAACAGCACCGCAGTCGGAATTCCCGCAAAGGTTGTAAGACAGGCGGGAAGACGCGTGGACGACCTTGATCAGATTCACATTCCCGACCCCGTCTCGCAGGAGATCGCAAGACTCGAGGAAAGGCTTGAGGCTCTTTCTCTATCTCTTGAGGAGCTAAAGGCGGCAAAGGGAAGAAGAACCAAGAAGAAACAGGAAAATCAAAACGAAACGGAATAAAAGGTGTGCGATGAATTACATTTTGTACAATCCCAAAGCAAATAACGAGAATAACGACCTCAATATAGTCCCCGGATCCGAGGAGCTTGAAAAAAGAGGAGTAAAAAAGGTCAGTCTTATAGGACTTGACGTGCCCTCGTTCTGCAAAGGGCTTTCGCCGGACGAAAGGGTGCTGATCTGCGGTGGTGACGGCACGCTCCACCACTTTGCGAACAACGCATACGGGCTCGAATTTCCTTGTACGGTCTGTGCGCTCCGTTCGGGCACGGGCAACGATTTTCTCAACGATATCGGTCAGCAGGGCAGTGAAAATCTCATCGATATCCGCGAACATCTCAAAAATCTGCCCGAGGTAGAGATCAAGGGAGAAAAAAGACGCTGTCTTAACGGAGTCGGACTCGGAGTCGACGGTGCGGTCTGCCGCGGTGTTGAGGAATTCAAGGCAAAGACCAACAAAAAGAAAGCAAATTATACCACGATCGCGCTCGATCAGCTGCTTCGCAAGTACAAGCGTCCAACAGGCAGAGTGACCGTGGACGGAGTAACGCACGAGTATACTGACCTTTGGGCGATCTCTACTATGAAGGGCAAATATTTCGGCGGCGGAATGATGATCGCTCCGGGACAGAGCAGAGAAAGCGGCAAGGTCAGCGTAATGGCTATGCACGGCGGATCGAAGCCGAAAACTCTCGCTGTGTTTCTTAAGGTGTTCAAGGGCACTCACGTCAAGCACACCGAGATGGTCGAGATATTCGAGGGATATGACGTGACCGTCGAGTTCGACGAGCCTCGCGATCTTCAGATAGACGGCGAGGTCTATACCGACGTTTCGACCTACACGGTCCATTGTCCAAGACCCGAAAACGCAGAAGAATAAAACCAAAACTGTAAAAGAGAATAACTTATGGAAAAAGATATGACCCTTGGCGATATCACCGAAGCCGAGGCGGAAAAGACCGCCGAAGCAACAGTCGTCTCAAGTGACGACGCGGTGTTTATAGCGATCGAAATGGGTAAACGTATATTGATGTGCGGCGGCGAGGTACACAGAGCAGAGGAGACCATCAGTCGCATCTGCACGGCATACGGCGCGGTGACGGTCGACGTCGACGCGATACTTTCAATGATAATACTTACTGCCGATTTTGGAAACGGAAATATGACCTCGTTTCGTCGTGTGTCCGACGTTGGAGTGAATAATCTTGGCAGACTTGCAAAGCTCAACGCGCTCTCGCGACGCATCTGTGCTGTAAAACCGAGCAAAGATGAGTTTCTCTCCCTGCTTGACGAAGCGGAGAGATCGAGCAGCGTAGGAGTGATCAAGCAGATCGTCGGCGCAGCACTGATCGCGATCGGATTTGCATTATATTTCGGCGGCAGTCTGCTCGACGGAGCGCTCTCGGCACTGATTGCAGTGGCGATGTGGTTTGTGATCAGATTGCTGAAAAGAGCGAATATGAATGCCATCGTAGTCAAGTTCGCCGCTTGCTTTATGGGTGGAGTCGGAGCTCTGCTGATCGGACGGACAGGCATTAACTGTAACGTAAATATGATCATCATAGGCGACATAATGAATGTCGTGCCGGGTGTGGTGCTGACCAACTCTCTGCGAGATCTTTTCGGAGGAGATATAATGTCTGGCTTGTTCAGGCTCTGCACGGCTCTGCTCGATGCGGTCGCTATCGCCTGCGGATACGCGGTGGCAATACTTGTATTTGGAGGCGCGGCATGAACGAACAGATTTTAAACGGAATTCTGATGATGATCGCAGCGATGATAGGTACGCTTGGCATAGCCCTTGCCTTCAACGTTGAAAAAAGAGTTGTCGGCTGGGTGTTGCTCGCATCGTTTTTGTGTTGCGTAGCGTACGATACGACTACGGCGCTCGGCTGCGGCTTGTTTGTAGCATCGCTCCTCGGATCAAGCGTAACGACGCTTTATTCATACGTAATGGCGCGCATCATCAAAACGCCCGTTACGGTAATGATAATCCCGGGCATCATAATTCTCGTGCCGGGAGGCAAGCTTTACTACACGATGCTCGGCGCGGTCAGCTCGGATATGGAAATGTTCGCGCAGTACGGCAAGGAGGCATTGCTCGTGGCTTCGGGTCTTGCGATCGGCATAATTGCCGTAACAGCAATATCAAGACCGATAAACGCGTTGCTCAATCGCGTTTTGAGAGACAATAAGAAAAGAACGTAAAGAATACAGGAGATAAAGACATGGCAATTTTACACGGAAATGCGATAGTAGGTCAGTCGGGCGGTCCGACTACCGCGATCAACGCAACACTCGCAGGAGTTATCAGCGGAGCGATGAGTTCGGAGTGCATCGACAAGGTCTACGGAATGAGAAACGGTATCGACGGTCTGCTTGCCGACAGAGTCGTTCTTCTCAACGAGCTCTTCACCGAAAGAGCAGACTTCGAGAGATTGAAGCGTACACCTGCGGCGGCTCTCGGCTCTTGCCGCAAAAAGCTTCCTAAGGAAGAGGACAAGGACTATAAGGCGACCTTCGAGCGCATTATCGAGATCTTCAAAAAGTACGATATCAGATATTTCTTCTACATAGGCGGCAACGATTCGATGGACACCGTTGCAAAGCTTTCGAAGTACACTACCGAGTGCGGCTACGAGGTCAGAGTCATCGGTGTGCCCAAAACTATCGATAACGACCTGCTCGGAACCGATCACACCCCCGGCTTTGGCTCGGCGGCAAAGTATATTTCGGTCACGATGCAGGAGATCCTGCGCGATACCGCCGTTTATACCGTCAAGGCGGTCACGGTGGTTGAGATCATGGGACGTGACGCGGGCTGGCTCACCGCTTCAAGTGAGCTTGGTCGAATTCTCGGCTTGCCTTCTCCCGATCTCGTATATCTCCCCGAAAGAGACTTCAATATGGACGAATTTTTCGAGGATCTCTCGGCGGCGCTTGAGAAAAAGCCGAATATTGTCGTTGCGGTCTCCGAGGGACTGCGAATGGCTGACGGAACCTTCGTCGGTGAATCCGCACAAAGCGGGGCAGTCGATGCTTTCGGTCACAAATACCTTTCGGGCACGGGCAAGGCGCTCGAGCTTGCTATCAAGGAAAACCTCGGCTGTAAGGTTCGCTCGATCGAGCTCAACCTTCCCCAGAGATGCGCGGCTCATATCGCTTCCAAGTGCGATATCGAGGAGTCGTTCGGCGTCGGCTCTGCCGCAGTTACGGCGGCGGTGCAGGGAGTCAGCCGCGAGATGATGGTGATCCTCCGCGACAACGACCCCGGCGAGCCCTATTCTTCGGTCTACGGTCACATGGATATCGACCTTATCGCAAACAAGACTAAATTCGTGCCGAAGCACTTTATCAACGAGCGCGGCAACCACGTCACCGACGAGTGCCTCAACTATATTCTTCCGCTTGTTAAAGGCGAGTGCTATCC
Organism: uncultured Clostridium sp.; assembly: GCA_964594085.1. Taxonomy (GTDB): domain Bacteria; phylum Bacillota; class Clostridia; order Oscillospirales; family CAG-272; genus SVTX01. The sequence continues at coordinate 3,802 of CAZQLJ010000045.1, read as the reverse complement.
CGAATACAAGGACGGTCTCCCCGTTTTTGCCACTATCTGATAAATCGCTAACATCCCTTATATCATAAGGACTTTCGAGCCCTCCGAATTTTTCGTTCGGGGGGCTCTTCAAATTGCATTTTTTGTGATACAATATTCTTATCGGAGAGCAAGGGCGCGTGCCTCCGGCGGCAAGCTTTCTTGGAAGAAAGCTTGGCAAAGAACTTCCCCAAGGATAGAAATGGAATGGACGGCTCGGGTTTTAGACGGGAAAGCTAAAAAATGCACTATTTAGCCCTTTTTACAGGAAGTTTTGAGGGGTTTGGGGAACCGATGTTTGCGAAGCAAACTCGCAGAGTAAACCGCTTGCGGTTTACGTAGGTTTCCAAAAGTTCCCCAAGAACAAAATAAAAAGAAAGGAGGACGAAAAATGACGGTAGAAAATTTGTTGGCAACGGTAGATGCGATGAAGCCAAACGAGATATGCGACGACGTAAAGATACGCTGGATATGCGACGTTGAGGGCAGAGTGCTTTGCGAGATATACAAGCAAGCGCCCGAGAGCGTAAAGCTTCCCGAGAGCGACAAGGCGGTTTTGGCTGTGCCCGACGCATATTCGAGACTTTACGTTTTGTATCTTGCCGCTATGATCGAGTTCACGGCAGGGAATTACGAGGAGTACACGAAGCTCAGCGCGGAAGCAGAGACTTCGTTTACTCTTTATGCCAAGCATTATATCAGAAACAGAGCATAAAAAATGAAATCGGTGATAATTTTGCCAAAGCTCTTGACATTATCTTCTTTCAGAGGTATAATTATAATGTAATGTTATGCATTAAATAACTTTTTGAAAGGTTGGTAATTCATCATGAATGAAATTATGCCTATTCTGACTAACATAGTCCCGCTTGTATTGATGGGAGTTATTGCTCTGATAGTCATAATAAACGTTATCACGGGTCTGATCGGTGGACTCAAAAAGCGACTCGCGGCACTTGTTGCGATCGTGCTTTCGGCGATCATTGCCGCAATAGTAACAAATATAGTTTGCAGCCCCAACTCTGCGCTTGTCACGTTCCTTATGGATAAGATCGGCGGACTTATGGGCGGCGAATCGGGAACCTCTATTCTTGAGGCGGGAAGCGTCGGCGAGGCGATTTTGTACTACGTTACGATGGCGATCAAGCCCTTCTTCTTCACTGCGGTCTATGCTGTGCTCTCCTTTATCCTTTGCATAGTTGTGTCGATCGTAGCTAAGTTTATCCCGATACTTAACAAGATTCCCGGCGTTGCAAAGCGTCTTGGCGGCGCTGGTGTCGGTATTGTCACCGGACTTCTGGTGTCCTTGTTCCTGCTCGTTCCCGTTGTTGGTACGATATTGGTCGGCGCGGACGTTATAGATACGATGGCTGTCGCTGAAAACGAGGCAGACGCAGAAGCAGACGTTGAGGCAGATGCTGAAGCAGACCTTGAAAACGAGGCAGACGTTGAAGCTCCCTCGGTCAAGGATGCGTATAAGGGCTTCAAATATATGGGCTACGGACTCCTTTACGACGGACTCGCAAGCGATAAGTATTACGGCGAGACTGTATATCTCCGTAAGGACGTCAACATCATACTTACTCTTGTAGATAAGCTCAGCACGATCGGTTCTGATTTTAGCTCTATAGACGAAGAGAAGACAAACGAGCTTAATGCGGCTCTTGATACTCTCGAGGGCTCGCCCCTTATCCGCGGCGTGCTTGCGGGCGTTCTGTCCGAGGCTTCGGAGAGCTGGATGAACGGCGAGAGCTATATGGGAATGGAAAAGATCAGCGCAGGCGAGCTTTTCGATCCTATTATTGACACGATGCTTGAGATCTTGGCAACTACCGATAAGGATCTCGTCGTTTCCGATATCCGCACGGTTGTAGATATGTTCGGAGTCTTGGCAAAGCACGATATGCTTTCGGGCGGTGAGAGTGAAGACGCTCTCGATAAGATCAGCGACGGAGCGATCATCACTGAAATGCTCGAGGTCATCGGCGAGAACGAGCGTATGTATCCCTTGGCAGACGAGGTCACACGTCTCGGTTTGAGAACGCTTGCGTCTACTCTTGGAATTCCTAACGACGCAGACGAAAGATACGATGCGTTGATGAATGAGATCGCGGCTGCTATGAACGACACCTACGGTATGTCGGACAGCGAAAGAGCTGAAGAGATCTCTGACAGACTCGCAACGGCATTCAGCGATTACGGTGTTGAGGTCAGCGGAGAGGCTCTTGAGTCGGTAACAGAGGGAATTCTTGCAGACCTTGGTAACGAAAGCTCTCTTGAGGGCAATGACGTCAAGGAATTCTTCGCACTTTACGCTGCCGCAGGCAGCGATGATTCCTCTGCAAGCGCTGGCAACGGACTTGTTAACCTGTCGACCTCGCAGTCCGGCGGTGTGGTTATAAACGGAGACGGCACGATAACAGTAAACGGTGTGACTCTCCAGAATTACACTGCTGAAAACTATCGTAATTCCGCGGCTTATGCGTTTGGTTCAAGCGGTGTAAGCTTTGACGATGCGGCAACGCTTTATTCGGCGGCAAGCATGAAGTCCACCTTTATAACCCTTGAGGAGATCCTTGATCTTCTCGGTGATTACGGAGAGTGTGAGGACATTGCCGCAGAGGCTGAAAAGCTTGGTAACATATTCGGAGAGTTCTTGTCGATGGTTGGCGATGACGGTATCGATGCAAGCAACACCACCGAGATCTTTGAAAAGATCGGACAGGTGCTCGACGAGATGAAGTATTCCGAGATCTTCGGCCCCGAGGTAACGGGTAAGCTGCTTTCCGCTATCATGCAGTCGAATACTCTCGTCGATAAGCTTGGCTTGTCGCGTGCGGATCTGACTCACATCGCGGAAAACATCAACTCTCACGCGTTGAATAAAGACGGCGGCTTTGCCGATGCTACGGGTGCAGTTGCAAGCACCGTTGATGCGGTACAGACCAGCACGAAGACAGACGCAACCAAGGAAGAGAAGATCCAGAGCGTTGAAAATATGATCAATAGCGTTAACACAGGAAACGCGGAAATGCTCACGACAATATTGACGGGTAGCGTAGTAACCAGTGTTAACTCCAACGTAGGAAAATCCGAAAACGTAGCAGATTCCTTGAGCAGCCTTATTAACAACATGGCACAGTTCAAGGAAGGCAATCCGACTGACGAGGCGGTTTCTTCCGAGGCAGAGGCAGTAAGCCAGGTTATTGCTCTTGCTATGACGGGTGCGAATGACGGTGCAATATTCAACACCGAGGATTCCAAGGGCTCGATAGACGCGACCCCCGAGGAGTTTATCGCTCAGGTAGTTAATTCCGACGTCGTTATGCAGACTGTAGTAGAGACTGCGGGAAGCAACAGCAATGACCCCTACGGCGTAAAGTATGCCAGCGAGAGCGAGTCTGAGAAGGTATCTGCAGCGCTTGAGAACTATTACGTTGAGAACGGCGGTGGAGAAGAGCTTGCAGAAAAGCTTGAGAACCTCGCGATCGTTATGAACGTTGAGATCAACCTTGACTAATTGAATTAAATTAATCTGATGACGGCTGTCACGCGGGCTTGCTCGCGTGACAGTTTTTTAATGGTGAGTCGTATCATTTATAAGAGATTTTTGCTGTTTTGGAGGCTTGAAAAAAATTTGAAAAAAATTGAAAAAAAGTATTGACAAACTCTGTTGTTTGTGGTATGATATATAGGCGGTTGAAAAACGACCGCCGAAAATTGAATACGTGCGAGTGTAGTTCAATGGTAGAATCCCAGCCTTCCAAGCTGGTCGCGTGGGTTC
>CAZQLJ010000044.1:0-11253 GCA_964594085.1 uncultured Clostridium sp. | reverse complement strand
ATTTTTTGAATATCACCTCGCCGTCGCGGTCGGTAAATATTTCCAGAGGGTCGCCCTCGCGGATACGCATTGTTCTTCTTATTTCTTTGGGAATGACGACGCGTCCGAGGTCGTCGATTCTTCTTACTATTCCGGTTGCTTTCATATAAAGGTATTCCTTTCTAACTCTTATATTTCAGTAAAAATATCAAAATTTGCCTTTGGATGATTTCCTCTGTTATTATTTGTTATAATTTCGAAATTTATACCCTTTTTTATTTTTGATTTTTATATTTTACAAAACCTTTGACAATTTCCGTTTGTTATGGTATAATTAATTTGTAGTATTTTGTGGAGGACGGATGATGAATCTCAGATCTTTTCTTGCGAGCAAGGCTCGACGCTTGGTGCTTTTACTTTTTGATATTTCTTGCTTCGCTTTAGTCTCAGCCGCATATTTCATAGCTAACCTTATTTTCGAGCCCTACATTCCATACCAACCCCTTCGCTTTTTTGCAAATGCCGTTATACTTTTGCTCTTTGTTCTCGTCGTAAGACTTGCTTTCGGCATATATAACAGCATCCTTCGTTATACTCGAACCTTCAACTATTTCAAGTTGATGATCGCCGACGTTATCGGTGCATTGACCGCCGGTGTGTTTTCGTGGCTTTGCAAGCTTTACGAGGGCGCTTGGTTTTTCGTGATAATCGCATCGTTAAACGCATTGATCACTCTTTTTTCGAGGTTTTCCTACCGCTTGCTTTACAAGCTGAAAAACAGTCGCGATATGGATTACACGGGAAGAACCAAGATCGCTATTGTTGGCGCGGGACAGATCGGCGCTTGCTTGGCAAACGAGCTTTTATCTAACCCTCAATCAAGCTACGAGCCATTATTCTTTATTGATAAGAATCCCAAAAAGGCAGGAAACACCATCGCGGGTCTGATGGTACATATTGAAAACGAGTCGGTATTGCAGCTTATCGAAAAGAACGGCATCGAGGAATTGTTTATTGCCATTGCAGGTGTTGACAGCCAAACTGCATCTCAACTGTTTGATTTTTACGGTCGCACCACATGCAAGCTCAAGCTTTACGACGTTCCCGTTACCGATTTTTCGGTCGGACAAAGTGGAAACGTTGTCAAGGGCAACATACGAAACTTTGAGATCGAGGATTTGCTGTTCCGCAAGACCTTATCGGTCAATGATTCCGAGACTGCGAGCTATTACTCCAACAAGGTGGTTCTTATCACGGGTGGCGGCGGATCTATCGGAAGTGAGCTTTGCAGACAGATTGCCAAGTGCTCGCCTGCGCATCTGATAATTCTCGACATATATGAAAATAACGCTTACGACATACAGCAGGAGCTTATCCGTACTTACGGCAAGGATCTGAAGCTTTCTGTTGAGATCGCGTCGGTCAGAGACCGCGAGCGTCTTGATTGTATTTTCAATCACTACAAGCCGCAGATCGTTTTCCACGCCGCCGCACACAAGCACGTTCCGCTTATGGAGCACAGCGGCTGTGAGGCGATCAAAAACAACATTTTCGGCACATACAATACAGCCGACATGGCCGAAAAGCACGGCGCAGAAAAGTTCATTCTCATTTCCACCGACAAGGCGGTCAATCCCACGAACATTATGGGCGCGTCCAAGAGAATGTGCGAAATGATCGTTCAAAGCCGCACGGACAGTCAGACCTCCTTTGCGGCGGTTCGATTCGGAAACGTTCTCGGATCTAACGGATCGGTCATTCCTCTGTTCAAGCAGCAAATAGCGCAGGGAGGACCCGTAACGATCACCGACAGACGTATTATCCGTTATTTTATGACTATTCCCGAGGCAAGCCAGCTCGTTATGGAGGCGGGCGCGATGGCAAAGAGTGGCGAGCTTTTCGTGCTTGATATGGGTAGGCCGATAAGAATATACGATCTTGCACTTAATATGATACGACTTTCGGGTCTCGAGCTGAACAAGGATATCGAGATCAGGGAGATCGGTCTTCGTCCCGGCGAAAAGCTTTACGAGGAATTGCTTATCAAGACCGAAACACTCGACAAGACCGAAAACGATCTTATATTTATTGAAAAGGACGAGCCCTTTGACCGTCTTGCTATTGCTAAAAAGATGGATGATCTTCTTGCAGCGATTGAAGAATCGAAAAATTCGATCGCTTCGCCCTTGATCAAAGAAGCCGTGAAGCGCGCGGTGCCTACCTACGTCGATCCCGAGGAAATAAATCGTGTTGCCGACAAGGCGCAGGAAATGGTAGAGGCGAATGCTTGAACACAACAAAAAAGAACGACCTTTTTCAAGGTCGTTCCTTTTTTATATTAGTGAATCTGCGTTCCCTCGGGAACCATATCGTCAACGAAGATAACTTTACAGCCACAAGCGTTATTGGATGCCGCGAGCAGCATACCGTTACTCGTGACGCCCGTGATTCTTGCAGGCTCGAGGTTTGCGATGACTATGATCTTCTTGCCGACGAGCTCTTCGGGAGTGTAATCGTGCTTGATGCTCGACACGATGACTCTTTCGTCGATGCCGTCGAAGAGCGTGAGCTTATAGCAGGAGTGCGACTTTCTGATCTCCTGACACTTTACGATCTTACATACGCGGAGATCGAGCTTTGCGAAATCGTCCATCTTGACCTTTTCTTCCTTGATAGGCTCGACGGGATCGGGCTCGCCGTAGGTCTTTTCCTCGACTACGGGGTTAGCCGCAGCCTCGGCTTCGGCGTTGAGTCTCTTTTCCTCATCGGTCTCGGCATAGGAGAAGTCGAGCAGACCGACGAATCTTTCCTTTTCGATAGCGTAGAGGAAAAGGTAGAGACGGGGGCCCTGCTCCTTATTGATAAGAAGCTTATATACGGTCTTGAAGAACTTGCCCTGGATCGCCTTGAGCTCCTTTTGGTCGGTGATCTCGGGATAGATCTTCTTGGGAATTGCGTAGAGCTCGGTGTTCAGATCATCGAGAGTATAACTTCCGTTTGCGATATATTCGTGGAGCGCGGCGATCGCCTGCTTCTCTTTATCGTCAAGCTCATTCCAGATCTCAAAGTTACGGGTATTGCGGAGCTTATTGACCTGCTCGGGAGCACACTGCTCAAGCCAGAACTTTGCGCGGTCAAGTCGGTCGGCAAACTGCTCGTAGGTGTAAGGAGTGCCGATCTTTTCAAAGACGGTCTCAAGCATAGGCACGTTGAAATCAACGATCGAGCCGAGCTGTACGAGAAGTCCCATGGGCACGGTCTCGAGCTTTCTGCCGTCGATAACGCAGTTGTACATGACCGATGCGGTGTGCTCGTTTGCGGTGCCGTTTATATACTCGTTATACATCTTATCGAACTCGAAATACTGACGGAGGATTCCGTCGTCGAAGCAGAAGTCGAACGCCTTGGTCGGCTCGGTCTTGGAATAGAGCCAGAGGATTATTTCGGGCTGATAGAGCTTGAGCAGGGTCTCGGGGGTCATGTTCAGACCCGAGGAGGAGGACATTTTGCCCGCAACTCCCTTGATTCCGATAAACTCGTAGCCCTGAAAAAGAGGTGCTTCGTGACCGAATATCTTCTTGGAGATGACCTTGGAGTTATTGTAGGAGCCCGTGGGTGCGGCATGATCCTTTCCACCCGGCTCGAAATCTACCTGCTCGTATCTCCAGCGCATTGCCCAGTCTACCTTCCAGCCGAGCTTGCAGTTGAAGTTTTCAAGGAAGTTGAAGTGTCCCTTGTGTCCGCAACGGCAGGTGAATTCTGCCTCGGTGCAATCATCGGAAAGGGAAGTGATAGTTGTAAAATCAGTATGACATTCGGGGCAGAAGATGCTGACGGGGTAGTAGTTTGCCTTCTCGACGTCGTGCTCCGCGCGTCTTTCTTCTTCGCTCTTGGTCATATCCTTGGTCTTGAAGGAGTCGAGGATCTCGAAGATCTCGCCTCTCTTCTGAAGCGACTCTATAATGTCCTTGGTGTATTTTCCCGAACGGTACATCTCCGCCTGATAACGACAGTCGAGCTTGATGCCAAAGGGCTCTATGCCCTTGAGGAATTCCTCCTCAAAGTGCTTTGCATAATTTTCGTGGCATCCGAAGGGGTCGGGAATGTCAACGTAGGGAACACCGATATATTTATCGTACGTGTCGCCGACTACCGCTTGGACGTTTGCGGGGATCTTGCGGCAACGGTCGTATTCGTCCCAAGAGATAAGAAGACGCGCCTTCTTGCCCTTCTTTTCAAGAGCCTTGACAACGAAAAGGGGTGTTGCCAGATCTCTGAAGTTTCCTATATGGACCGAGCCCGAGGGGCTTACTCCTGCGGCACAGACATATTCTTCTTTGTCGGGGTTATTCTTTATTATTCGTTCAGCAATTTCTTCTGACCAGTGCATTTTTTAGTCCTTTCTTATATTTAAGTACAAAATTATTCATCATATTGTAGCACACTTTTTTTCTTTTGTCAACACAAATATTAACTCAGCTGAGCTTTTGGCAGATTGCTCTCGCCTATCGGTATCGATGCATCGAATATTTCGCCTTGATTATGCTTTCTGTATTCCGAGGGCGACGTGTTCATTTGCTTTATAAAGGCTCTGTTAAAGGTTCGCAAAGTACCAAAACCCGACGCGCAGGAAATCTCCGTAATATTCATCTTAGTAGTTCGCAGCAATCTGCACGCCTCCGAAACGCGCAGGGAATTGACATAATCGTTGAATCTTATACCCAGCTTATCTCCGAAAAGGTGAGAAATATAATATTTACTCAGGTGGATCTCCTCCTCAAGTGCGGAAAGTGACAGATCCTTGGTGAAATTTTGCGAGCAATACTGCACGACGGCTCTCATTGACTGATTTTCGTCCGATCTTGCGTGGCGGAGAGGCAGCATACCGAGGATCTCTGCAAAAAACGACATAAAATAGCCCTTTAAGAGAGTTTCTCTGTATGCCGTCGCAAAGCTTTTAGTGTCTCCAAGAATATCGATAAGCGACATTATCCTCGGATTTTTGTCAGCGTGACGAATGACCGGATCTTGCGGGTGTTCTGCCGAGATGACCTCCGACAGATCGGGAGCAAGGTCGGGGTTGACGATAAAAAGATGATATTTGTTCTTATTATCTCCGTCCTCAAATCTGTGAATACGGTTCGGGAATACCACAAGCAGATCTCCCGTTTTTACATCGTAAACGTCGGAATCTATGTACGCTTTGGTGTAGCCCTCCTGCATATACACTATTTCAATGTGATAGTGCAGGTGTGCGCCACACTGCAACGGCTGTATAAAGTTGCCGTCGTTGCGATAATAGAAGTCTTCGTTCCTTTTTTCGTATATGGTCTTCATTTGCGACCTCCGTTATCAATCGCGGGCTTTCATTTTTCGTTTTCTCTGTACGGACAGCAACACGATTAGTCCGCACAAAGCAATGCCGGCGATACATACAATTATCGTGACCGTGGTTGAATCGCGACCGTTGCCGGATGCGCCGTAAAGCATAATATCTTCAACGGTTATTTGCAGATCGCCGCCGTTTTCAGCAGAAAACGCGCACAAGGACACCTTCAATTCATCGGAGGAGCTGACACTATCCGTAAACGAGGTTATGTCAAAATAATAGGTCGTGGGGGTTGCCGACAAATCAGCCTCTCCAACATATATTGCACGATCGTCTCCCTCTCTCGAGATGATCAATGCAACTCGCGCATTTTGTGAGGAGGACATGGTTATACCGATATAGCCCGAAGAAATGAGATCCGATGCCGACAGACCGACGGTCGTCATCGCTACGTGCGAATTATCGAGATCTCCGCGAACGGTTATTATTTGCTTTTCTGTGCCGTCTTCGGTCGCCACGGGAGAGACGTTAACGTCGTATGCCCCGCCCATAGCGCAAAGATCCTTTGGTGATAGCGACAGCTTCTTTTCTTTTTTCAGCAAAGACTCGGAAAGAGTTGTTTTTGCGTTCTGCTCGAAGGAAAGATCGATCGTTTTATATTCGTTGAATTTTGGTGTAGCTGCGCCCGTTATTTTGTTGGTATATTCACTCAACTGGCTGGCAATATTGCTTCCGCACATCAATACGGAGTAGTAAAAATCCGCGCGTTTGCCTGACGAGCTGTACAATCCGCCTGTCTCGCTGTTTGCGGCATAGAGGAAGGCATCAAAGCCCGCATCAGCCGTCTTATAATAAGTATAGGAATAATACGCTGCACGATTGCTTTCGCTGACGTTGTTCGGCAAGGACAGGTGATCCACTATTGCCACTCTGCGCTCGGAGTCGTACAAAAGCGCATCGTTCGAAAGTATCTCAAAAAAGCTTGCCAGATTATTCGCGCTTACGTGAGAATAGATATCTCCGCTTCCCGAGAGAAGCTCTCCGACATCCTCCCCGTTACCGAGGCTCAATGCAACGGCAAAATTCCACTGGGAAGAAGTCGAGCTAATTTCTGCAAATCTGGGTAAGAAGGAGGCTGTGCCTATATCGCTCGACGAAGAAGCAGATTGCAAGCCGTTGTCAACCGAAACATAGACCTGCGCGTTCTTGTTGTAGGAGCGCAGTACGCTATCCGCCATCTTTGCCCAAGAATAGTATCCTGCGATGAATTCATCCTCGGACATATTACCCGCGTTACAATTCGTTTTGTAATCGTTGACGCTGAATCCAATAATATAATCTAGAGCAATTCCGTATTTCTTGCTCTCGCTGCCGTATCTGTTCGCCAAAAACGAATAAAATGCACCTACGTATCTTGAGTTGCCGTTTGACATATTGGGCAGGTAGCCTTCTTTTCCGTCGGTCGCTCCGACACAGTAAAGTGCGGTTATAGGTTCTTTTTCATAAGAGCCGTTTTCGGTCTTTTCGGGATATTTAAGAACCGTACGAAGATAAACCTTCATTCCAAGCGCGGTCGCGGCGGAGATCTTCTTATCAAGCTCGGACACCGCCTCGCCGTCAAAATAGAAGGATCTGTCGCCGTAGAAGTAATTGATCGCGCCGTCCTCGTATCCGTTCAGTATCAGCTCGTTCATTTCCACCTCGAAAAGAACGCTTGATGCACCGAGCAGCTCTGCTTCATATACGTTGTCTGTTGAAAATCCTTTGAATCCGCCATCGATGGCGCTTGCCGAGGAGCTCGAGAATATTTCGGGATTGGTGATATATGCCACGGGAGATATTGCCTCGTAGACCGCATCCTCTCCCTTGCCCGAAGCAATTCTTGCCAGCACGAACGCAGAGTTCTGCATTGAACCGTGATCTCCGTCAAGGTCAAAAGTAAAGGTCATGCTATCCTTGACTCTTGCATTTGCAACAACGGTATAATCCTCCAATTCGCCCGTGTACGCATTTTCCATCGCCAAAAGATATACTTTTTCCTTGCGATGCTCGTCCACGTAATCTTCCGAAAGTCCTGCCTTGAGCTTTACCTTGTTTTTGTTGTTTTTTACTTCTACCGACAAGATCTTGTTCTCGGTCACTTTTTCGTCAGAGGAGCAACCGATAAACGTCAATGAACACAAAATAAGGGCAAGCAAAAGAGTCAAACAGAGGGATCTTTTAAAAAGTTTTTTCATTTTCAGACTCCTATTCGATGTTATTTGATATCAGTATAACATAATAAGACAAATATTGCAATAGATTTTCGCTTTAATTCAAAAAAATACAAACGGCAAATCGATATTTTACGTGTATATCAAAAGTTTTGCGGTTGTCTCGTAAAATGGCGGCTATTGTGGTGTTTTAATAAGAATCGCTTTCAACAAGACGATTGTTGCTATTTTGGCTTTTTTTGCACTTGTTTGCGCCCGTTGTTCAGGTTTTGTTGATTTTTTTGAATATTTTCGAGGAATCTCACCGCTTGATTATTAATTGTACCAAATATTTTTTAATATTGAGGAATAAGTCTTTTTTTCGTTGACAATTTGTTCTCGGTGTAGTATAATTGAATAGGAAATAATAAACTCCGAAAGGATATTAGCGTGAAAGTTATTTCCATACTAGTAGTGAACTAATCTTTTTCACGCACGAATTTTGCCTCTTCGGCAAAATTCATAGATTACTATTTGTGCCGCCACGGAGTTATCCGAAGTGAATTAAGTGGGCTTTGGGGGTTCCCGTATGCGGCGGAATGGAGATTAATATGGAAAACGTAAGAATTAAGGAATTGTCGCAGATAGCTGCCAAGATCCGTCTCGGCGTTATCGAGGCTACACACGCGGCAGGCGCAGGTCATCCCGGCGGATCGCTCTCGATCGCCGATATTCTCGCCTACCTCTATTTTGAGGAAATGAACGTTTCGGTCGACGACCCCAAGAATGAGGACAGAGACAGACTCGTGCTTTCCAAGGGTCACACGGCTCCCGCGCTTTATAGTGCGCTTGCTCTCAAGGGCTTCTTCCCCTTTGAAGAACTCAAAACTCTCCGCCAGCACGACAGTCGTCTTCAGGGTCACCCCGATATGAAGGGAATTCCCGGTGTTGATATGACGACAGGCTCGCTCGGTCTCGGTATCTCCGCGGCTTGCGGTATGGCGCTTGCGGGCAAGCTCAACAAGAAGGATTACAGAGTTTACGCTATCATCGGAGACGGCGAGAGTGAGGAGGGTCAGGTTTGGGAGGCTTCTATGTTTGCCAACCATTACAAGCTTGACAATCTCTGCGTGATCCTCGACTACAATAAGCTTCAGATCGACGGTCCTGTTGCCGACGTTATCGGTCCCGCTCCCTTTGAGAGCAAGCTTGAGGCATTCGGATACAACGTAATCACTATCGACGGACACGACTTCAATCAGATAGAAAAGGCGTTCAACGATGCGAAGGCTTGCAAGGGAAGACCCACCGCCATCGTGGCGAACACGACGAAGGGCAAGGGCGTTTCCTTTATGGAAAACAAGGTCAACTGGCACGGCGCAGCTCCCAAGGATCCCGACTACGCGATAGCAGTCGAGGAGCTCAACGCGCAGATCGGAGGTTAAGATAATGGCAGATAAGATTGCAACAAGAGAAGCTTACGGCAAGGCGCTCGTTGAGCTTGCGGATAAATATGATTACGTGGTGCTCGATGCCGATCTTGCAGAGGCAACGAAAACCGTGATGTTTAAAAAGGCATATCCCGACAGATTCTTCGATTGCGGAATCGCCGAGGGAAATATGATCTCGGTTGCGGCAGGTCTCGCGGCGGCGGGCAAGATGGCTTTTGCCTCCTCCTTTGCGATGTTTGCGGCAGGCAGAGCGTTTGAGCAGGTGAGAAACAGCATCGGTTATCCTCATCTTAACGTAAAGATCGGCGCGACTCACGCGGGAATCACGGTCGGCGAGGACGGCGCGACTCATCAGTGTCTTGAGGACATTGCTCTTATGAGAACTATTCCCGGAATGACGGTCATCAATCCTGCGGATGCAGTTGAAGCAAGAGCGGCGGTTGAGGCGGCTATGCAGACCTACGGTCCTTTCTATCTGAGATTTGGCAGATTTGCTTGTCCTATCGTCACAGATGGACACAAGTTTGAGGTTGGCAAGGGTATGCAGCTTCGCGACGGCAAGGACGTTACCATTATTGCTACCGGCTTTATGGTACATCTTGCGCTTGAGGCGGCAGAGCAGCTTATGGCAGAGGGAATTGATGCGAGAGTTATTAATATTCACACCATCAAGCCTCTTGATAAAGAGATCATTCTGAAGGCTGCCAAGGAGACCGGCGCGATCGTTACCGCCGAGGAGCACAGCATTATCGGAGGTCTTGGCTCTGCGGTTGCGGAGACAATATGCGAGGGTTGTCCCGTGCCTATGCTTCGCGTTGGCGTTGAGGACAGGTTTGGCAAATCCGGAAAGGTTCCTCCGCTGCTTGAGGAGTATGGCTTGACTGCGGCTAATATCGCTGATAAGGTTAGAGCGATTGTTGGGATGAAATAAAAGGACTCTAAGTGCGACTAAAGATCTATTAATTTTGACAGGAGGTTAAGATATGATAAGGTTTGAAGGCGATATTTCTCCTGAATGCAAAAAATTTATTCGCAAAGGAGAAGTAAAAACAACATTGTATGGAGGCGCTTTCGCATTTGTCGTGATTGCCTACCCCTTCATTGCACTTTTCAGCAAATGGATGAACTCCATAGTTACCCCTCTCTTGATATACATTGTAGGAGTTGCGGCATTTGTATTGATGGCTTTTGTTGCGCCGACCAAAAAAGACATCGACACTTTATCTCCTACAAAAATTAGCATTTGCTTGGAGGATGGTTATATCGAGGCAACCTGTCAACGCTTTACATTAGACCGTGATCTGTCAGACGTCAAATCCGTTGTAGACCACGGAGGTTGGTATAGCTTCAAATTCAGCGGTCGCGGCGCTCCGTCTCATCGATTTATTTGCCAAAAGAATTTAATTGTTGAAGGAACAATTGAGGAATTTGAAAAAATATTTGCAGAAAAAATGATCAAAGCAGATGTTTGATTGTTTTTGCAAATTCATGACGCATGGCTTGACTGCGGCTAATATCGCTGATAAGGTCAGAGCTGTTGTTGGGATGAAATAAGCATCCGACTTTATTGATTGCCACAACAATAAAAAATGGAGGATAAGAAATAAATGAAAAAGCATATGCAAAAAATCGCTCAAATAACGATTGCTTCGCTCATATCTACGATCATATACGTATTCACCATTGGCATCGTATCAATGCTCTTGCAAAGTGTTGCCGAAGACTTTATGAATACTTCCGGTATCTTGTGGATAACTTCATTATTGTTTGTCATTGTTTTTTCCATGGCACTAATCAATACGTTGTATAGGAAAAACGACAAAGGTGAGAAAATAGCTCTTGAAGACTTCAATTCCGGATATATAGGCATTTTCAATGATATCAAGTTGTTGTTTAAGCGCGAATTTAACTTGCTGTATTACTTTTTGTTTATTAATGGAGCGTGTTGGATTATTACATATATCGACAAACTGATTTCTTCCAAAAAAACTTTTTCAGCAATATTTCTTGTATATTATCCTCTAAATTGTCTTAGCGTTGTGCTGCCTGCTTGGTTAAACAGTATATTGGCATATGCATTGGGACCCATCTTGTGTTTTGCTTTTTATCTCTTGACATATGCGCTTGTTCGCAAAAAATGGCACAAGAAATGGACCGCTAAAGAAAAGTAAAAGCGTTGTGCAAATCCAAATTGTTCGCCAAATCGCGAATCCGAGCCTATAAGAAATAAAAAATCGAAAAGAGAAGCATCAAAAACAAAGATGCTTCTCTTTTTTTGCGTTTTTCAAAAAAATATTAAAAA
>CAZQLJ010000043.1:0-11302 GCA_964594085.1 uncultured Clostridium sp. | reverse complement strand
ATTGAAGGCGCTTGGCAAGCCTTTTGCAATGATACTCAATTCCGCGCATCCCGAGAGTGATGCGGCTATTGCGCTTGCGTATGAGCTTGAAGCAAAATATGACGTTCCCGTAGCACTTGTCTCCTGCATTGATCTTGATGCGGAGGATATTCGGCATATACTTGAGCTTGTTTTACACGAATTTCCCGTGACCGAGATCAAGGTGTCGCTACCTGAATGGACCGAGGCGCTGGATGACAGTCACAAAATCAAGGCCTCTGTTTTGTCAAGCATCAAGAGCTGCGCGGATAAGGTAAATAAGGCGGGAGATATCAAGGGTGCCTTTGAAGCTCTTTCCGAGAATGAATATATCAAGAGCGCGACGGTTGACGAAATCGATCTTGGAACGGGAAGGGCACATATATCAACGACAATGAACGACGGTCTTTATTATGAGGTTATAAGCGAGCTGACCGGCTTTGAGATCGGCGGCGAGGAGGAGCTGATCACGTTGCTCAAGGACCTTGCCGAAATGAAGGTGAGGTACGACAAGGTCAAGGAGGCGCTTGATGAGGCAGAGGAGAACGGCTACGGAATCGTTATGCCTGACGTAAGCGAGCTTCGTCTTGTCGATCCCGAGATAGTAAAGCAGCCCGGTGGATATGGTGTGAAGCTTCGCGCGTCGGCGCAATCCATACACATGATCAGAGCTAATATTGAGACCGAGATCAATCCTATCGTGGGAACCGAACAGCAATCCGAGGATCTTGTAAAATATCTGCTCAACGAGTTTGAGGAGGATCCCCAGAAGATCTGGGCATCCAATATGTTTGGCAAGAGCCTTTACGAGCTTATGAACGAGGGGTTGCACTCCAAGCTTGAGCATATGCCCGAGGCATCGCGTGTCAAGCTTTCCGAGACTCTTGAGAGAATCATCAATGAGGGAAGCGGCGGACTTATCTGCATAATTCTTTGATGTCGTAGTAAAAAACCGAGCCAAACTCTTTGTTGTTGGCTCGGTTTTTTTTAGCCTTTGTATTAAGTGGATGCGCGAGCTTTGACTATGTTAATTATTCTGACCGTTTTGAAAGATGCTAAAAATGTTGTTAATGCCAAAATTAAATACAATGCCACGACCGGTGCTTGTGTCGCTGCGTCAACGGCTCTGTCAAAATGAAATCTCGTTTCAAGATCGCATTTATCTAAAAAGCCTGCGACAAACATCGTACAAAATAAGGCAAATGGCATCAAAGCGGTCATAACATAGTCGAATTTAGTTTTAGCGGGAGTGAGATTGCCGATTATAGCGGAAACTACGATAAAGGTGATAAATAAGGAGAGTGGCGACATTTTAATGAATCCGACGTTATCGAAAACTTCCATAAAAAAAGCTAATAACGGGATTATTACAAACGGGGAAAGGTAATATAATGTTTTTTTCATTGCTATTCTCCTTTTGTTGCTGTTTCTTCGAACAACGGCAAAAATTTAAGTCCCGAATGCTCTTTTGTTGCCGAGGGACCTGCGTATGTGCCGAGATATTTGCCGTATTGAGTGTTTATTGACATATACTCTTCTTCGGTAATTGCGACCTTTTCGCCGTCAACGGTTTTGTAGAATTTCAATACTTCATTCCCATCAACTATCTCGGCTCCGTCGATTCCAAAATCGATGATTGTTATAAGCTCACCGCCGCCTTCAGCGATCCTGCACACCTCGTGGAATGAATTTACTGCGCCGCTGCTACCGCATAGATGCAATAATCCGTCGCCGCCTATCCAACAGGAGCTACGTGGGGAAAAGCTGCCGAGAAGTATGGGGCTTTCATTATTAGTTGAGAATATTGCCACTATTTTGTAGTCATCATTCAGAAGAACAAGCTCGTCAATTCCGTCTCCGTTAATATCTTTGATAGCATATCCGCAAGATAATTTATAGTGAGGTGAGTCAAAATCTTCAGCACCTCTGCCGGGATACATTAGATATCCTGCAGCATCAAGCTTTTTAAACAACTCTTTTTCGATTTCGCTTTTGATTCCTAATTCTTCGATGAGTGCAATTTGATTCTGGTCAACCGTAGCATAATGATCTATTGAAAAACGATAAATATCTAAAATCGATTCATAATTGGAAAAATGACAAAGGGCTTCATCATTGGTATCGTTTGAGAAATCGCAGGCGGTGAAAGAGAAGAGAAGCAGGGCGAATAAGATGATGGGGGCGAGACGTTTCATGGTTTTTTCTCCTTCTGGTTATTTAGTGGATTCTACAAATGTCCAGTTTATGAGGTCTGTGGAGGAGTAACAGTAATATTCATACACGCCGTCATCCAAGACGGGATCGTAATACGTGTCTCTGACGTGGAGAAAATATACTCCGTTTTTGTGCGTCAGGTTATAGGCTACGCCTTCTGAGTAGGTTGCGAGATCGCTTGATCTTTCACTGATGATATGAGGAGCATCCACTGGTAGAACGATTTTTGTCCATGTCTTGCCTTTGTCGGTGGTGATGTAGGTGCGATTAGAAAAATTCTCGTCAGCGAAAAGCCTTCCGGAAATTAATCCAACGCTTTCGCTAATCATCTTTGCGCAAATGATACCCTCTCTCCATGATGTAGTTGGAACGATTTGGATGTCCTGCGCTACCCAAGTCTTTCCCCCGTCTTCGGTTTTCAAAAGATAGACAAGTCGGTTTTGGGTGCCGAAAAATTTAAACTGAAAAAAATATCCCGTGGTTTCGTTGATAAAGTTGTAGCAGCGAGGAAACTCTTCATTATATAGAGTATCGTGGTCGATTAAAGTAGAGACTGAGTTAAATATTGCCTGATCGAGTGAGACATCTGAATCCATATTATCATCAGATTCGGCATCGTCGTGTTCCGTCGAGGGAGTATAGGTGCTGATAAGTCCACTCTCTGTTGTTTCGTCCGCCGTTTCATCGGTGTTGTTTGAGAAGTCGCAGGCGGTGAAAGAGAAGAGAAGTAAAGCTGATATGATGATGGCGGCAAGACGTTTCATAATTTTTTCTCCTATTTATTATATATTGTTTGATTTTTCCACGGTACAGCTATGAGAGGGGGAAAAATAGGGCGACAGTATTTCTGTCGCCCTCGTTAAATTTAAAATTAAGTCTATGTAACTTTATTTCAACGTGTTGCAGTATATCTTTGCTCGTCCGAAGCATTCACTTTTTTTTGGATATCGGCGCCAAGCTCGCGAAGCTTTCCTACAATATTATAATATCCGCGCTCGATCTTGTCGATGCCTTCAATGATGGAGGTGTCTTTAGTTGCGAGAGCCGCGATTACCATAGCCGCGCCTGCGCGGAGATCGTGACAGATGAGGGGAGCGCCCGAGAGGGTAGCGCCGCCGCGAATTACTGCATGGTTGGAGTCGACCTTAATGTCTGCGCCCATTTTGGACAGCTCATCCATAAACTGAAATCTGCTGTTGAAAATGTTTTCTACGATATCAGAAGTTCCTTCTGCGAAGCAAAGCATAGCAGAGAACTGAGGTTGCATATCGGTAGCGAATCCGGGATAAGGCTGGGTGTTGATGCTGATGCCCTTGAGCTTGCCGGTGCTTTCAACTGTGATGTGGTCGTCTCCTACGATAACGGTAGCACCTGCTTCTTCAAGCTTTGCGGAGATTGCTTCCATGTGCTTGGGAATTATGTTTCTTACGGTAACCTTACCGCCTGTTGCGGCAACTGCTGCCATATAGGTTCCTGCTTCGATCATATCGGGAATGATAGAGTAACGGCAACCGTGGAGCTTTTCAACGCCCTTAACCTTGATTACGGAAGTACCTGCGCCGGTGATGTTTGCGCCGCATGCGTTGAGAAATACTGCGAGGTCTACGATGTGAGGCTCGCGAGCCGCGTTGTCAATGACGGTCATACCGTCAGCGAGTACGGATGCGAGGATAGCGTTAGCTGTTGCACCTACGGAAACCTTGTCGAAGTATATGGTGTTGCCGACTGCACGGCCGTTCTCACATTCAACCTCGAGTCTGCCGTTCTTGTGGTAGCACTGAGCGCCGAGAGCCTCGACTGCCTTCATGTGAAGATCGCGGGGACGAGTACCGATACTGCATCCACCGGGGTGGGGAACGCTGGATCTTGCAAAGCGACCAAACTCTGCGCCAAGCAGATAGGAGGATCCGCGGATCTTGGACGCGAGCTCGTTAGAGGAGGTGCAGGGAACAAGGTTCTTGCAGTTGATCTCTACCGAGTTTTTGGTGAGTCTGTTTACGTTTGCACCCATTGATGCCAGAAGATCAAGAAGGGTCTCGATGTCGCTGACGGGAGGAATGTTATCGATGATGCAGGTCTCCTCGTTGAGAATGCATGCGCAAATTACGGGAAGTGCTGCGTTTTTCATGCCGTTGATAGAAATGCTGCCGTAAAGGGGATGTCCGCCGTTGATGATGATCTGCTCCATGATTGTCCTCCGTGTATTCCGCTTGGGTTTTTGCGGTTTATTTATGATTTGACGATATGCGGGTGCTTGTGTTGCATACGGTCGAAAGAAGTATTTTTTTGTTTGTTGGGTGATGTATTTATTATATCACTTTCTTGCATAAAAGTAAATATAATATTCGCATATTTAATATTTTGTTTACAAATGAAATTTACAGAAATTACCAATAAATCTACCGAATTAAAGGTTGAAATTTGTGGCACGCGACGGGTACTTTTGTTCCAAAATGCTCGCAATATACCGAAAATGTTGATAAAAAGTTAAGGAATATAATGAAAATGAACAAAAAGAGAATAAATAAAGAAAAATAGACATAAATAATGTCATATATATACTTTTTCAATTAGTACGACATAAAAATGAATAAAAATCAGAAATTTACGTATATTGTTATAAACAAAAATATCACCCTACAGACAGTTTATTCTGTAAGGTGATATTTTGACATTATTAAGTTGAATATCGGATCTATTCGATATAATTTTGGCTTTTGAAGTAGGCTACAGTGAGGTCGACGACCATTCCGTAACTTTTTTTACCCGCAGTACCTTGGGTCTTCAGATAGGTGTCGTTAACTACTCCCGAGACCTGACTTGCTACCGAATTGTCGTATTTTTCGAAAAACGCGTTATATGCCTGTTGTTCGTGATAGGTGTATGCGTTAAGCTCGTTATATATCTGTTTGAACTTTTTGTTGTCAGCCCTGTAAAGCGCAGATGCCACGTATTCGAAGACATTTAAATACGCACTATATTGAATATAGGGATCATTGGATTCTATACATACAAGGAATGCTATCATATTGGCTTCGTCCTCGCGCGCAAATCCTCTTTGGTGCGCCATTTCGTGAGCTGCAGTGAAAGGTATCGTGTAGTCGGGAAAGTTTACGTTGATGTTGGTCTCTCCCGTGAAGAAGGAGTATATACCCGTTATATGTGCATAAGACATCGCTTCGCTGAGAAGCACGGGCTTGAGGCGACTGTTGAAGGTGCTTATAAAATCGTTGTCTTTACAATAGCTATCGTATGCTTCAAGCAGCTTTTCGTTCATTTCTTTAAAGCTGTATGGCATTACGGAAAAATCGTCCTCTCCGTAGCCAATTTCCGCGGATAATTCATTTATTTTATTGACAAGATATTCCGACGTTTTATATAGGTCGTCGGCTCCGACGGCTTGGGATTCTATATTGAGCTTTTTATCCAATGAGGCTCCTTTATATCCTGCAGCAAAGCAGAGGACGAAGCTTGACAAAAACAGAGATAATATTGAGAATATACAAACGATCGACACCATTGATGACCGTTTGGTATCGCAACGGAACTTTAAAAGATACCATATTGAGATAAATGCTATTATGGGAAGTAATATAATTATAAGTTCAGCCAAGGAGAACGGTAAAATATTCGTTATTTTGGCAAATATGAATCTGAATACCGCGCTGACGTGAGTGTTGAAAAAGTCGGCAAACGGTTCGCTTGCACAAATAACAGCGTAGATGACGGCGCATATGGCACCTATGATCAACGATATTTTGCAAAACAGCGGGATCTTTTCATATTTTGCTTTGACGGGTGACCACATAACTCTTTCGTCATCGCTCATTTCCGAGTATTCCTTGGCGGATATGCTATATGTGATCTCGTCTTTTGGGGGCTGGGGAGTGGTTTTTTTGAGTTGCATAGGTTCTCCTTGGAGTTATTTGTTGAACTTGGAGAGATATATTGATTCGAGGTCTTGTCCGCAGATAGATCTTGTTGCTTTTATCATATCTTCGGGCGGAGAGGTTGTGAATGAGATCTGCTCTGTGCTATAAGGCATAGGGATCGAAAGAAAGGCGGCGTGCAACGCGTGACGTGATATATGCTCGCTTGGTGACCCGTAAATATCGTCTCCCAATATTGAGTGTCCGATGTGTGCAAAATGTACTCTGAGCTGATGTGTTCGTCCCGTTTCGGGAATTGCCTCGACGATGCTTATTTCGTCACACGCGAATAAAAGTCTCCAATGGGTCACGGCAAGATATGCTCCTTCTTCTTCGGAGTTGCCAACACAACGCAATATAACGCTTTCTTCCTCGCGTTTCATATATGTGCTGATAGTATGAAAATCTCCGTCACTTTCTATTTTTCCGCAAAGAATAGCTATGTATTTTTTGTGTATCAGCCCCTTTTGTCTTGCATAAAAGAGGTAGGATGCAGAAATCGAGTGCTTCGCTATCAGAGAAAGTCCGCTTGTGTTGCGGTCAAGGCGACCGATCGGTCTGAATTTTGCGGGAGAGTTTCTTCCTTTGTTAATAAATGCAACAGCGTTGGCTAGGGTATCGTCCGTGTGCCCGTGTGACGGGTGCGTGGGCATATCGGGAGGCTTATCTACGATCATTATATCATCATTTTCGTGGATGACGTTTATTGGCAGGTCTACGGGTATGATTGCCTCGTTGCAATCTTCCTCTGAATCCTTTTCATCGATAAAAAGCAGGTCGTTTTCGCGTAGGATGTAGCGAACGGTCACGTGGTTGCCGTTGACTAAAATTCCACGCTCGTTGCGCTTTAGTCTGGCGAGTGCCGAGCCTGATATTTTCAACGTTAATTTCAGAAAAGACAATACCGTGCGACCGTCCTGCTCTGAGGTGATGGTAAATATCATACAGATGTCCTTATTTGTTAATATAATGTATTATAACACTATTTAATTAGCAATATAAGAAGATTTTGTGAAGGCAATAAAAATTCTTTGCTCGGTAATATATCAGTATTTTCCAAAATATAATTAGAGTAACAGATATGACAAATGTTGGGAGGAGATGCTATGAAATTGATAAAAAAGATCAGTGGAATTTTATTTGTTGTTGTCATTATTACGTGCTTTGCCATCAGTGTACACGCGGAGGACAGTACGAGTCTTTACGGAATTTCTTCGTCCGTGACGGTTAGCGAGGAGAAAAAAACACCTGTATCCTGTGGACTTGACGTTATTGCGGCTCAAAATGATATGGTGCTTGCAGGGATAAAGGGAAATGAACTCTGTTTTTCGGTGGACAGATTTGCTTGCGCTATGAATCTATCGGATATAGACTACATAGTTATTACTCGCTTGCCTGATGCGGTTTGCGGTTCTCTTTATATCGGCAGCGAGGGGGTGTCGCTAAATCAGAAGATCTCTGCGGCTGAAATTGGCCTTATGACTTTTGAGGAGTCGAGCGTTGGATCGGGAAATAATGCTTCCTT
Source organism: uncultured Clostridium sp. (assembly GCA_964594085.1). Taxonomy (GTDB): domain Bacteria; phylum Bacillota; class Clostridia; order Oscillospirales; family CAG-272; genus SVTX01. The sequence continues at coordinate 3,616 of CAZQLJ010000043.1, read as the reverse complement.
TGATTTTACTGTGAATGGAAGTGCTTATGAGATAAGCTGCAATATTTTTATGCTTGAAGAAGTGAATTATTCGCCCACGTTAAGTCTTGCCGCGTATGCTTCTTTAAATGCTGAAACCTATAAGGGAATGCGTGTTTCGGGTGTTTTGTCTGCGTATGATCCCGAGGGCGACGAGCTTAAATATGAGATCGTCAAATATCCTGCTAATGGCACAATAGTTATTGAGGACGAGGCTCTTGGAACGTATACTTATTATCCTGAGACTTCTTTTACGGGAGATGATAGCTTCAGCTACGTTGTGCGCGATAAGTACGGCAATTACAGCGCGTCTGCGGAGGTTTCGGTGCGTGTTTCAGCGCCGAGCATATCTACGGTATACCGTGATCTGATGAATGATTCGCTCCAGTGCTATGCGACTGCCGTTACAGAAAACGGTCTTATGAACGGTGTTCAGGTTGGCAACTATTACTATTTTGAAGCAGACAGAGAAGTGACACGTGCTGAATTTTTGGTTACTGCTATGAATGCGGTTGGCATAAAGAACGTGCCCGAGGTGAGCAAGACCGTATTTGCTGACGACGAAGAAATCGGCGCTGAAATGAAGGGGTACGTTGAGCTTGCATACACGATGGGATATATAAGCGGGACTAAAATTGACGGAAAGCTTTATTTCAAGCCCGATGAAAGTATTAAAATGTCCGAGGCGGCGGTTATTGTCAGCAATATGATAGGTTATGCCGAAGCAAAGGTTACTACTGTTTTTGCTGATGCTGATGCTATCCCGTCTTGGTCGAGCAAGGCGGTGGAGTCTCTCTATACTCTCGGTATTATCGAGTCTGCCGATATGGTTTCGGGAGCAGGTGAGAACGTAACGAGAGGCGATATGGCGAAATTACTCACGAGAACGATGCTTGTTATAGGGAAGTGATATAGCTATCAGAAAATTCTGACTGTGAAATCAAGAAAGCATTTAGAACCGAATCAAATAGTCAACCGCCGAGAGCAACCAATAGGTTACTCTCGGCGGTATTTTGTTGAGTTTTCTTAAAGATAAATATACGCTCCGATCGTATTGATGGTATTATCGTCGTATTTGAGCCAACCGTTATGTAAAGCTTGCTCAACAACATAACCGCGAGAAATTTCGGGAGCCTGATTTAACAAGATACCGATTTCTTTGTTCAATGAGGTTAGCTTCTCGGACACCTCGTCATTTAGCGTTATTTCTGCGTTCTCATCAAAAATAACAATGCTTGGAACGATCGCCCCATAATTTTTTAAATAGCCGTATTCAAGCAGCTTATCAATATGTCTATTCTCGCATTCTGTAATGCGTCCGTGACAAGCGAGCCACAGGGTGTATGCCTCATCATATGTTATATAGTCCGGAGTTTTTTCGCAAATATTATTAAATCCGAATTTAAACTGCCAAAAATCAATATCATTGTTAATCTCGTCGTCATCATAAGTCATATATCCGTGTCTGCCGACAAACTGGGGAGTATCCCAGTTGACTGTTTCAAAGCCCGTCAACACCCATGCGCCTTCGTTGGGGCGTTGGGGATAAGTCATCTTCAAGCTTTCGTTTTTATTGTGCAACAACTGCAAGTAGTCAAACGCACGAACGAGCAGTGCCCACTTTGCAGCCTCGTAACCGATATGATCAAAATTAATCTTCGAACCGTCTTCACGGATATACGTGTCGATAAGCTCGCAGATCTTGTCTGTGAGAGCCTTTTGCACTTTGATGTTAGCTTCGTGTTTTTTACGCTGCTCCTCTCTGCTGATTATGGAAAATGCGGTCTGATACTTATTGGCGGTCTTTGTCATAAGCTGTTCGCGGACAAGGTATTCAAGCTCATCCTCCATATAGGGAAGAGCGATTCCTAATTCAAGTGACAATTCCTCTGCGGTTTGAGGATTTTCATATGCTTCAAGGAAAATATTTTTATACAGCATATGATTAACGATAGTCCAAGGTTGGCCGTTTTTGCCGTCTCTGCCGTTTTTGGAGAAAAATATGTTCTCCGGATTATAACTTCTTTTACCAAATTCTCTTGCCATATCCATACCTTCTTTCAATATTTGTCTTGCACGGAGAAGTCGGGACTTAACCGTGTTTGTGGGAAGTGAGAGCGATTCTGCAATTTCACGAACGGATTTATTCTCTATGTAATAGGCAACGACTATATTGCGGTAATCGCTTTTGATGAACGCCAGCTCTCGCCGAAGCAGAGCTAATTGCTCTGTATGTATCATTTCATCAAGGATGTTATCGCTATCGTCCTCAATCTCATAGTCGCCGATATCGGAACCGGTTACCGACTCGTTGCGCTTATGCTTTTCCTTTGACCATACGGAATAACGGTTGCGCGCGATCTGCCATACCCACGCCGAAAAGCTTGTCGGAATTGTGCCTTTGTTCAAAGCTGTAATGATCTGAAGCGCGATATCTTGTGTCAGATCTTCAGCTTCAATATGGCTTCCCGTCTTTTTCAAACAGAAGTAAAACAGCTTTTCCATATAGTTTTCGGCAAATTCACCCGTAAGCCGATCACGCATTTCATTCGTTTCTTGCATTTTCTCGCCTCCTTTCATCCATATAGTGTGGCGTTTTGGAATTTGGGTGCATTCGTTTATAGAATTATATCATAAAATTGTGAATTAGTCTATAGCAAATAAAGCCCCGCTTTCGCGGGGCGAGAGATTATTTGCTTAGCAATTTTTCGATTTCTTTACGCTGTTCACCTGTGTACTCATAAACGGTAGCTTTGAACCATTTACTTTCAACAAAATCTTCTTCGAAAGCATCCATTACTTTCAGCGCAATTCTAAATTGAGAATTTGCCTTTTCGTATTCACCGTTTTCTCTTAAACGCTTACCTATGATGATCAACATATCTATCAGGTCCTCTGCAGAGATGTTCTTTTGTTTGTGCGCTGCCTCATAGCTATCCTCTCCATCCAAAAGGGATGCCATAAGCTCCAATTTTGAAAAATAAATCTCCGGAATCAGTTCAATAGTTGGTTTTACCATATCGTTCTGCCCGTTTTCCTTATAGCAGGTTGCGAGAATACGGCATGCGTCATATTTCACCGAATCATCTTTGGTCGATTCAATGAGTGTTTTACAAAGAGTGATCACCTCGTATGATCTCGTCTTGTAGTCGAGTGTATAGAGCAGATTGTTTAATATGATGTCATTTCCGGGAAATCTTTGCAATCCCTTGCGCAAAATGCGCTCAGACTTCGCTCCATCGGTAAAACGATATTTATATGCTTCGTGGCAGATCTCCTCGACTTGTTTCTCAATTTCAAACAGGTTAAAATCGAATAACTCGTCGGTGGAAACACCAAAGAAGGACGCGATTGCGGGAATCATCGTTATGTCGGGCATCGTATTTCCTGTTTCCCATTTTGAAACAGCTTGAAATGATACTCCAAGGTAGTTTGCGAAAACCTCTTGAGAGATGTTTTTCTGTTTTCTTAAGGATTTGATTTTTTCTCCAAGTTTAATCATAGTATTACCTCCAATTTGTTTGGGATCAGCGCTTATCCTAATACTATTATAGCATACTTGACTGAAAAAACAATAACTCGTTTGGAGAGAATTTTT
>CAZQLJ010000042.1:0-11461 GCA_964594085.1 uncultured Clostridium sp. | reverse complement strand
GAGTGACGAATACAAGAGATATGTTTGGATGTGTCTTTTGGTATTTCTTGCAACAATCGTATGCAAAACTATCAAATCCACCGTAACCGCCTAAATACATCTCGGCTGATTGATCTCCTATCTTTTCTTCTAAAAAGATAAGTAATTTTTTCTCATATTCTTCTGATTTAGGGAATCGAGCGTGTCCGCAAAAAGTTATAATCATAGCTCAATTCTCCTTTGCGCAGGTATACCTACATATTTTATCACATTTTGTCAAAAAAGTCAAGGGTATGTAGGCGTACCTTCTTATAATTTTTTTCGTTTCTTGATAAAATATATATGTAGGTAAATCTACAGAGTGAAATCTTCTTATCAAGGGGGAATCGACTTGACTGTAAATGACGCTGTTGCAAAGCGTATTTCCAAGTTGTTACGTGAAAAAAACATGTCCCAATACCGCTTGGAGCAGGAATCGGGAATACAACACGGAAGTATGCAATGTATTATGAATGGACGAAATAAAACGGTAACCTTGAGTACCGTAATTATGCTTGCAAGAGGTTTTAATATGCCTCTAACCGAGTTTTTAGACGACGATATTTTTCGTTCGGAGGATCTGGAAGTAGAACAGTAAAAGCCGCCTTGTGTATGGCGGCTTTTGTCTATATTAAAGGATAACCCTAACATCACAGCGCCCCTCACTTGTACCCCAAAAAATCTCCCATTTCGCCGTGCTTTGACGGCGCGTGGGAGATTTTTATTTCTCGCAAAAACGCGAAACTATTTATTTTTCCTCAACAAACTGCTTATATTGCGAAAGCTGCGCGATCTCTTGAGCTTTAAGGCGCTCGAGCACCGCCATATTTTCGATCATAAGCTTAACGATCTTCTCAAGCGGGGAATCGGGGGAGTAGTCCGCCGCGCAAACGTAGTTGATTCGAGCATCCTCGACAAGCGGCTTGACGCTTTCATCGTGACCGTAGGGATAAAGCGCGATCGACTTGCCGCCGCGCTGCTTTACGAGCTTCATACAGGGAATGTCGGTCATTCCGTCGCCGATGTATATCATATTGTGATACGCAATGCGACGAAGGCTCTCGTCTTGTAAACGGTTGAGATTGTAGTCGTCGGTAACGTCAAGAATACCCTTGGAAATGCGGTAAATATACTGCGTTTTGAGCGTGTAGTTGATAGCAAGCGCAGGCCAGGCGGCCTCGCCGTTTTCGTCGTACATATATTTGCAAGCATATATGCGCGTGAAGTATTTCGCGATAGGAGTGCCTTGAATGATCTCGTAAGTGCCCGACGAAATAATGTAATGCTCGATCTTGACCCCCAAGGACTCGCCGTAAGCGTTGATCCTGTCAAACCAGGTGAGCACCCCGTCGAAAAGCTCAACGTTCGCGCCGCACTGCTTCAGATATTCCTCGGTCAGAGGAATTCCGTGCTTCTTGCATTGCTTGATCATAACGAGCATATAAGAAAGTATCTTTTCCACCTCGTATTTGGACGTGATCTCGGCGGCCTCGCCCCAAAATTCGTCCGACGTCATGCCAAGATTTTTGATAAAATCATATTCCTGCATGTCGGTGGTGCATAGAGTCTTGTCAAAATCATAAAGAATTCCGATAGTGGTCTGTGACATATCAAATCCCTCCCGTATAGGCGTAATTCGATGAATTCGTGCCTCATCGTATTTATTGTAACATAAAAAACGCCGAAAATCAATACGAAAGAGAAGATTTGAGAAGAAACACAAAAAATAGTGGGGCGACTTTTCACGGTATACCTACCTCGACGCCCCGTAACTATTGAATTTATCAATATAACTTATACTTCAGCCTAAGATTATCCGCAATCATCGCAATAAACTCGCTATTCGTGGGCTTTCCGCGGTTATTCTGTATAGTATATCCAAAATACGAATTAAGCGTATCCACGTCGCCTCTGTCCCACGCAACCTCGATCGCGTGACGGATGGCACGCTCGACGCGGCTTGTCGTGGTCTGATATTTCTTTGCAACTGAAGGGTAGAGAACCTTGGTGACCGAATTAATGATATCGGAGTCTTTGACGGTGAGGAGAATAGCCGTGCGCAGATACTGATAGCCCTTGATGTGCGCGGGGACTCCGATCTGATGAATTATTCTGGTCACTTGAGCCTCAATATCGGGAGTGTTATCCTCGGATTTATCGTCGTTGCCGTTTTCACCCTTGGAATTTCGATTTTTAAGCATATTTTCTGCGTATTCAATGAGATTTGACTGATTGATCGGCTTGATAAGACAAAGCTCCGCACCCGACTGAAGCGCCTGCACGAAAATATTTTGGTTTGAAATTGGCGAGGTCATAATGATAACGGGCGGCTTGTCTTGTCCGTAGGAAAGCGCCTTCGCGCTACGCACCACGCTGAGTCCGTCGACCTTTGACATCCAGATATCGATCACGACCAGATCGGGATGAATTCGACCTATCTTCGTCAAAGCATCCTCTCCGTTGACAGCCTCCTCTATGTATCGGCAGCCTGCGTGCAAAAAACAGTCCTTTAAGAGCGCGCGTTGTGACGCATTTTCGTCAGCAATCAGTATTTTTGTTGTGTATTCCATTTTTCTGTATCCTCCGGTAAAATTATGTTATTGATTACAGTATGATTTTACCATAAATTAGGAGAAAATGCAATATATTTCCAAAAATTTCCAATAGTCGAAATTACCAAAATTTTCCAAACCGATTTGTCTTTTATAACGAAAAAAGAGAGCAAAAGCTAAAACCGTGACGAAAAAGCGCAGATCTTGTCGAAATATAAGATCGCCTCATAATTTAAAAGTCGCCCTTTTTCGCCATTTTACAAACTTGTCGAGCCGACAAAAAACGATACCATAACGGAATATAGTTATGGTATCGCCTTTAAATATTCTATCTCATTTTTATCAAGCCTTCGCCATTTGCCAATCTCAAGAGCGCCAAGCTTCAATTTTCCAATAGCAACTCTTTGCAACCGTTCGATCTTGACTCCGTGCGCCTCGCACATCCGTCTTATCTGGCGGTTTCGTCCTTCGAAAAGCTCGAATTCCGCAACCGTAACGGTTGCGTCTCCGCCGACTCTGCGAACCCTGACTCGCATCGTAAGCCGACCGTCAAGCTCTATCGGCTCGCCGAGTACCTTAAGTGCATCGGTGTCAAAAGCGCCCTTGAGTGTGACGTGATATATCTTCGGCACCGAGTGGCGCGGATGAGTCAGCTTGTTGGCAAGCTCACCGTCGTTGGTGAGAAGCAAAAGCCCGTCTGAATCCATATCAAGCCGCCCGATAGGGTAGAGCCTGACGCGATTTCCTTGCGCGTCCTTGACGTCGCGGCAAAGCTCGGTCACGTTTCTCCTGCCTTTTTCGTCAGCCGCAGTGCAGACGATGCCGCGCGGCTTGTTGAGCATAATGCAGATCTTCTCGTCAGCCGAAGCCTCGACCCTGCGCCCCTTGTATATCACCTCGTCGACCTCGGGATCGATCTTTTCGCCAAGCTCGGCAACGTGACCGTTGACCCTGACCTTGCCGTTTTTGATCTCCTCCTCGGCGGCGCGGCGCGACATCACACCGCAATCGGTAAAATATTTAGAAAGTCTGATTTTTTCCATATCCGTATCCTTTTTGTTTCCCGACTGTTACTGACCGAACAGAGAAGATAATCTTTCCCAAAAATTTTTCTTATAAGCCGCCCGATCCACAGCGTAAGAGGCAATTATCGGCATCTCTGCGACGATCTTGCCGTCAACGGTGTAGATGAGACTGCCGACCTGCTCGCCCTGACTCACGGGAGCATATATAAATGAAGGAAGCTCAACCGTGCACTCAACCTCAGGCGTGTTTTTCGGCAGGACCAGAGTGACTGCGTCCTCATTTTTTAAGATAACATAATCCATGCCGCCGCTGATCACGGGCATTGTATACTGAAATTCGCCCTCGCCGCAAAGAGTTCGCGATTCGTAGAGCGAAAAACCGTAGTCAAGCATCGTTTTATGATCGTTCCAATCGTCAGGCGCCGACAGAGTGACTGCAATAAGCTCGATTCCGTCGCGTTCAGCCGCACTGACAAGACATCGTCCGCTTTGCTTTGTGAATCCCGTTTTGACTCCAATACAGCCTTCGTAGCTGTTTAATAGCTTGTTGTGATTGACAAGTAGCCGCACACCCTCGCCGTCGTTCTGCGGTATCGTCTTTTTGCGAGTAGAAACGATCGTCCTGAAGACCTCGTTTTGCATAGCGACGGCAGCGATCTTCGCAAGCTCCGCTGCGGTCGTGTAGTGCTCGGGATCGTCAAGACCGTGTGGATTTGTAAAATGCGTGTCCGAAAGCCCCATCTCACGTGCCTTTGCGTTCATCATCTCGGCAAATCCTTCAATGCTGCCGCCAACCTCTATCGCGATCGCGGCGGCGGCATCGTTTGCCGATGCAAGCATCAATGCGTAAAGCAGATCCTCGAGAGTCAACTGCTCGCCTTCGAAAAGATATACCGATGAGCCCTCGATTCCCACCGCGTCGGGCGATATAGTGACCACGGTTGAGATGTCGCAATTTTCGATTGCCACGAGTGCGGTCATTATTTTGGTGGTCGATGCCATCGGTAATCGTATATCAGCGTTTTTTGCGCTTATAATTCTGCCCGTTGAAGACTCCATAAGCACTGCGGCTTTTGCCGAGACGTCGGTTGGATAATTGACGGGGAAAGAAAGCTGCGAAACCCGAGAGGGCGCCGCATTCTGCTCAGACTTTAACACAGGCTGTGAGCACCCAGAAAAGATCGCCAAACATAACGATATCGCCGTCACGATACGGGCGGCGCTCCATAAAAGCTTCTTTATTTTAAAAAAAGACATAAATATCCCTCCGGACAAACAGAGCTTATCTACAAGCATTATATTTGTCCGGAAAAATATTTATTCTGAAATTAAACGCAATTTCAATTGCAACTTTGAAAATCAGCCCTCTGCCTTTTCCTCGGTCTCTTCCTCGGAGTTGTCCTTTGCGAAGAGAGCCTTGACCCTTGCTATGATCTCGGGAGCGCGATCGATAAGATCGGAAAGCTGCTCAACGGGATCGGAGGGGTTCTTTACGCCTATGTTGATAAGCTCAACGGAGCCGTCCTTGGAGATGCAGAGAATACCGATGGGCTGTACGGAAATACCCGTGCCGCCGCCCGCACCGAAGTTCTGGGGCTTGCCCTGCGCGCCGTTCTTGTCGTTGAAATCCATACCGCCGGTAGCATATCCGACTGCAACCTTGGAGATCGGGATAAGAGTCGTGCCCGAGGATGTTTCAACGGGAGTGCCCATTACTGTGTCAGCGTCGATGAGATTGCGGATCTCGGAAAGAGTTGCCTGTACTACGCCTTGAAGTTTGTTTTCAGATGCCATGATAAATTCCTTTCTTTATATATGGTGTTCTTTTTTTATTTTGACCGCGACGATTGCCGCGGAAACGTTCTTAGGATCAGTTCTTTTTTGATTGCTTGCTCGGAGTGTTGCTTTCAGACTGGGTCTTGTCACCCGAGCTTTGCTTTTGCGTAACGTTGGATGTCGGGGCAGGTGAGCCAGAGCTTGCACTTGATTTCGGCGTTATCTTCATCCAGCCGAACAGGAACTTGAACGCGGTCTTGAAGACCACACCGAGAAGACCTCCAATGCTCATCGAAAAGCTCATTTTAACGTCAGCCTTGATAGAGTCGGACAGGAAATCGGGAGTGACCTCGATCACGGCGTTTTTCATTCCGTGAAGATTGGAGTGCTTGTCCAAAAATTTTAATACGGGCTTCATAGCCGTGCAGATGCCGCTGTATATCATAGCCGTCGTTGCGGCGTCAGCCGATCCGACCGCGATCTTGATACGCATAACTCGGAAATGGAATTTGCCCAAAAAACCCGAAAAGAATGCTTTGAGCACCTGCAAAAACAGAGGGATCATATCGGGGACGGGAGGCAATTTTGCACGCTTTTGCGCCTTGATCGCCTTCTTTTCCTCTTTTGTCAGCTTCGCCTCTTGTTCCTTCTTTTGCTTCTTGGCAGCCGCCTTCTTTTTTGCCGCCTCGGCCTTTTTCGCGGCTTTTTTCGCTGCCTTTTGGTCACGCTTTGCTATCTTTTTGAGCGTATAGTTGCGGATATTGTACTTTTTGGGCTTCTTTGGCAATATTCCTATCCGTACACCAAAAGCAAGTACCGACAACTTCAGTTCATCAGCCATTTCAAGATCGACTCTTATGCGTATAGTAAATAAAGCGACAAATATCGCAACGATAGCGGCAAAAATTATCCAGAAAATATCCGTATCTATCACTCCTTTCCATAAAATCAAAATAAGCGTTAATTACTCATCTGTGCTCTCGGCAACTGCCGCAATTCCCGCTGTAAATCCAACCTCCTCGACCGCCATAGCCTCGGGGGTGGGGACGTCGGAGGGAGAAAGCTCGGTCTGAGGGAGATCTTCAAGCGATCTTAACCCAAAAACTCGCAGGAATTTATCGGTCGTGGTGTAAAGCATAGGACGGCCGGGAGCATCAAGACGGGAAAGCGACTCAATAAGTCCCTTATCTATAAGAGAGGTCATAGCGTAAGAGGAATCGACTCCGCGAACCGCGTCAACGTACGATCTCGTAACAGGCTGATTGTAAGCGACTACGGCAAGCGCCTCCATAGTGGAAGCCGAGAGATTTCCGCCTCTCTTTATTCCAAGCGCCTCGCGTATGTAGGGAAGAAACTCCTCCTTGGTTGCGAATTGACAGGTTTCGGGGTACATAAGAAGCATAATGCCGCGCTTCGATTTTTCGGAGTTGTATTCCGCACTCATAGCCTCGATCATATTTTTTACGTCGCGAACAGAAAGACCGAGCACCTCGGAGAGCTTGGAATATTCCACGGGATGTCCCGCGGCGTAGAGTATCGCCTCGATAGCGGCGGTGATTTTTTGGGGAGAAATGCTCTCAATTTGATTTTGAACTTCTGTGCTCATCAGTCGTCTCCTGTGTTATCAAAATTCATTTGGATATCCTCAACCGACTTATCAAAGTCGGTTGAGAAGAGTTCATTTCCGTCAGCGTCCTTTTCAATGTCGTCGGTGTTCGTATTGATAGAGAATAAAGCTTCGTCCGACAGTATCGTGCTTTCGGTGTCGCAGATAAGGATCTTTCTGATCTTTATCAGCTCGAGCACACCAAGGAAAATGGCGATCATATCGGGAAGTGAGACCGAATCATCAAGAAGCTCGCGAAGGGTAGTCCTCTCTTTTTTCGCCATGCGATTCAGAATTCCCGTTATCTTGACCTCAACGGGAACGATGGGCGAGCTGATCATAGGTGTGAATACCGAACGCTCGAGCTTGGGTCTGTTTTCATTGTAGGTTATAATTCGGCGCACCGCCGCACATAGCGACTCGACCTCCTGATCGAGCACGAAGGAACGGTCGATCGAGATCTCGTCGGTGTCCTTTTCAAGTCTGCCGCTGAAGCGGGGATAAAGAAGCGCCATTTTCTTTGCGGCTTCCTTTGCCTGCTGATATTTAAGCAGGGCGTCTGCGAGGGCGGCTCTCGGGTCCTCCTCCTCGGTCTCGGGCTTGGGGAGAAGCAGCTTGGATTTTATCAGCATCAGCTCGCTCGCCATAACGATAAATTCGCTGGCAAGCTCCATATCAAGGCTCTGCGCCTCCTCAATGTATCCGATGTATTGCTCGCAGATCACGTTTATCTGAATGTCCTCAATGGACATCTTGTTTTTCTGTATCAGTGAGAGCAGAAGATCCAAAGGACCCTCAAAGGTTTCAAGACGATAGCTTATAGCGTCCATAAAGGACCTCCTTTCTCGGCTTTAGTCAATACCGAAGATCAAAAATAGATAGCGTTCAGTAAGGAGAATATCGGCTTTGCAATAAGATCAAAGAGCTTTTCCGCGATCCAGGATGCAGGCGAGAAGCCGAGGAATCTGGAGCAGAGAAAGGTCACAACGAGCACGCCTATAAGAATATAACGTTCATATTTCATAATGCCGAAGTACACCCGAGTCGGCAAGAATATTCCGAAAAATCTCGAGCCGTCAAACGGGGGCACGGGAATGAGATTGAAGACCATAAATATAAGGTTCATCATTCCGAACAGATAGAAGAAGTTGAGCAGTATGAACATCACGTTGAACAACATCTCGTTCTGTGAAATCGCGCCGAGATTGACCGCGAAAAAGAACGAGGTTATACAATAACCGATAACACCGATGATGCCGAGCAGAAGATTTGCCGCAGGACCTGCGATCGCGGTGAATGCCATACCGTATTTGGGATTTTTGAAATTTCTCGCATTGATCGGAACGGGCTTTGCCCAACCGTATCCGAAAACGAGCATCCAGATCGTACCCATAAGGTCGAGGTGCTTGATCGGGTTAAGAGTAACGCGACCGAGATTGTATGCGGTTCGGTCGCCCATTTTGTAAGCTACGTATCCGTGCGCCGCCTCATGTGCGGAAAGCGCAAGGATTATAACGGGGAGCGAAAGCAAGAGAGATATAAGAACGTCTCTGAAATCGCCGCCCGAAAGCAAGGATAAAAGCATAATATGCCTCCGGATCGTAATTTTCGATCAAAGCCTGATGTCAGCGCAGTCGGCGATGGCGCGCCAAAGCTCCTGCTTGCCCTCTCCCTTGAGTGAGGAGAAGGGAATTATAGGCGTGCCCTCGGCAATAAGCGGATCGCCCGAGATCTTTTCGATGCTTGCCGCACGCTCGGTCTTGTTGAGCTTGTCGATCTTCGTGATGACTACGATATAGTATATCCCCGATTGATTCATCCAATCAAGCATCATCGCATCGTCCTTGGTGATTCCGGCGCGGCAGTCGATGAGCTGTACCACACCCTTGACAAGATCGATATTTTTGTTTTTGGTAAAGTAACCGTCGGTCAGAGCCGCCCACTTGTCGCGGTCCTCGGGCTTGCGAGCCGCAAAGCCGTATCCGGGCAGGTCGACCAAGAAGAGCTTTTTGTCTACCTCGTAAAAGTTGACCGTAATGGTCTTGCCGGGAGTAGAGGAAACGCGCGCCAGACTTTTTCTGCCGAGCAGAGTGTTGATCAGCGAGCTTTTTCCCACGTTCGATCTGCCCGAAAGTGCGACCTGAGGAATGGGATCGGCAGGAAACTGCGATGCAAATCCCGCGGTCATTCTAAGATTTACGTTTTGAGTGTTAAGTCCCATAAAAAATCCTTTGTTTGTGTTATTACTTGCCCGAGCTTGCTTACTTAACTTGGCTCGCGCGCTTGCGAGAGGGAGCCTTGCGAGAAACAACCTCTGTGCCCACAAGCGAGACCGTCGGGATCTCCTCGGTTACCGTCTTGTCTATCTTCTGACAGTCAACGCCAACGTCGACAAGAGCGTTTGCAAGAACCTCACAGGCTCTGCGGCAGGGGATAAAGGTAACGTTTTCGCGCACGAGAGGATCAAGCTCGCCAAGATCCTTAAGGTTATCCGCAGGAATTATGATCGTGCGAACACCTGCACTGTAAGCCGCCATAGTCTTCTCACGAAGACCGCCGATGGCAAGCACGTTTCCGCGAATGGTGATCTCGCCCGTCATCGAGATATCTCGACGTACGGGAATGCCCGAAAGCGCACTGACAAGCGCGGTGAGCGTGGTGATACCCGCCGAGGGACCGTCCTTGGGAACGGCTCCTTCGGGGAAGTGGATATGTATATCTTTCTTTGAATAGAAATCAGGCGAAATTCCGTATTTTTCGGCAATCTGACGAGTGTAAGTGATCGCGGCATGAGCCGATTCCTTCATCACGTCGCCGAGCGAACCCGTAAGCTCAAGCTTGCCGCTTCCGTCCATAACTGCGGCTTCGACCTTGAGCAGATCGCCGCCCGACTGCGTGTAAGCCATTCCGTTGACCACACCGACCTCATCGAACGCACTGACCGTCTCGGGAATTATCTTTTTCGGGCCAAGGAATGCCTTGAGATCGTCGGCGTCGACAACCACCCTCGACACACCGTGCTCAACGATATATTTAGCCGCCTTTCTGCAAACAGAGGCAAGCTCGCGCTCAAGATTTCTCACACCCGATTCGCGAGTGTAGCAATCAATGATCTCGGAGAGTGCTGCGTCGGTTATCTTAAGCGTGCGCTTGGTCAGACCGTGACGCTTTATCTGCTTGGGGATAAGGTGGTTTTTCGCGATGCCGATCTTCTGGCTCTTGGTGTAGGTGTGCAGCTCGATTATCTCCATACGGTCGATAAGCGGGCGCGGAACGGTGTCGAGGGTGTTGGCTGTCGCGATAAATATACAGTCCGAGAGATCGAAGGGAAGCTCCACGAAATGATCTCTGAAGAACTTGTTCTGCTCGGGATCGAGCACCTCGAGCATTGCGCTCGCGGGATCTCCGCGTCCGTCGTTTGCCATTTTGTCGATTTCATCAAGCAGGATCAGAGGGTTCTTGACTCCAACCTGCGAGAGCGCCGCGATAATACGTCCGGGCATAGCGCCGACGTATGTCTTTCTGTGACCGCGAATGTCGGCTTCATCACGGACTCCACCGAGAGATACGCGCACGTACTCTCGCTTCATCGCCTTTGCAAGTGACGAGGCAATAGACGTCTTTCCGACTCCGGGAGGGCCGTAAAGACAGATGATCTGTCCCTTAAGCTCGGGATTGAGCTGTTTTACCGCGAGATATTCGAGCAATCTCTCCTTGACGTCCTCAAGACCCTCGTGGTCTGCGTCAAGTATCTTTTTCGCCGCCTTGATATCGGTTCTGTCCTTGGTCGTCTTCTTCCAAGGAAGCTCGAGACATACGTCGAGATAGTTGGCTATGACCGTTGCCTCGGCAGAGCCGAAGGGCGAGCGAACCAATCTGTCGTTTTCCTTGAGAAGCTTTTTCTGGACTTCTTCAGGCAACCCTGCGGCCATTATTTTATTGTAATATTCCTCGGTGTCGGAAACGCCGTCGCCAAGCTCCTCCTGGATCGACTTCATCTCCTCGCGCAGATAGTACTCGCGCTGACTGCGATTGATCCTCTCGCGAGTCTTTTTATGAAGCTCGGATTCAAGCTGCAGCACGTCAAGCTCGTCCTCGGCGATAGCGAGAACCGTCTCAATGCGGCGATAGGGCTCGAATACTCCGAGCACCTCGAGTTTATCCTCGAATTTAATAAAAAGGTTGGACGCAATAACGTCGGCTAAGAGCGCGGGATTTTTGATCGACTTAAATGTGGGCAGAATGCTCTCCGCAGGGGGAGGGAGCAGCTTTGCTATCTTTGTTGCCGCGTCTGTAAGACGGCGTGTGTATGCTTGATTTTTAATTCCGGGGCCGTCTGGCATGGCGATAGTTTTGCAGATCACCTCTGCGGTGTTGAACTTGCCGGTGCGACGGTAGGACGTCAGAGTTGCGCGAGACATACCCTCGGCGATACATCTCAGGGTCTTTTCGCCTGCATTTATGAGCTGCTTGATCTTGATGAC
>CAZQLJ010000041.1:0-11541 GCA_964594085.1 uncultured Clostridium sp. | reverse complement strand
AAGGAGGCATACGAAAAAAGCGAGAAGATCAACAATCTTCTGATGGAATACGGTATTCAGCAGCAGGCTCTGACCACTATGGGCGATTCGGCTGACATTGACACCGACGCGTTGACGAGAATTCAGGACAGGATAGACGAAATTTACGCGATGATCACTACCGATCCGCTTTTCATTGAGCTTGACGCGGCGCAGAACGACGTTAACGAGCTTATGGAGACTGTCAACAACACGATCATGTTCAACGCGACGGGGAAGACACCGTGCAGCCACGATTGCTCTACCTGCGGCGGTTGTCATTGATCAGAACGCTAATTTTTCCAAATACCGCGTTGCTACTCGTAAGCAGCTTGACGTAGAAATACTACGCCTGCGCTTTGCTTGTTCTGTTGCGATACGCAAGCAAGCTTGCTAACCGCTTGCCTTACGGCTAAGCGCCTTGTCTTTGAAAAAATTATTCGTTCTGCTCATTCCTACGGGAAAAAGATTGAAAACCAGTTAAATTTACAAAAGAGAGGTTCTCGCTATGACTCCGATGATGGAGCAATACTTTGAGATAAAAAATCAATACAAGGACTATCTGCTTTTTTACCGTCTCGGTGACTTTTACGAGATGTTTTTTGACGATGCTATCGTTGCATCCCGTGCTCTTGGGCTCACGCTGACGGGCAGAGATTGCGGTGAGGCGGAGCGCGCGCCTATGTGCGGAGTTCCGTTTCATTCGGTCGACACCTATATCGGTGAGCTGATAAAGCAGGGCTTTAAGATAGCTATTTGCGAGCAGATGGAGGATCCCGCGCAGGCGAAGGGAATAGTTCGACGCGACGTTATCCGCGTTATCACTCCCGGTACGCTTATTGAGTCGGATCTGCTTCCCGACAAGAAAAACAACTATCTTTGCTCGCTTTATATGGGCGAGTTTGAGTACGGAGTCTGTTTTTGCGATATTTCGACCGCGGAGATCTACGCGACCTCGTTTTCGGGCACAAATATGGATTCGAGACTTCTCAACGAGCTTGGAACCTATATGCCCGCGGAGATAATTTCCAATCTTAGTGCTTCAAAATTTAAGGAGACCGCCGAGTTTATAAAGAATCGCATAGGCGCGATGCTGAATGACAATCAGCCGTTCAGATTTGAGCTTGACTCTTGTATTGAGAGAGTAAAGGCGCAGTTTGAGGAGACCTTGCGCGAGGGCGACGTTGATGACAGAGCGCTTGTTTGCGCGGTCGGAGCGATGCTTGATTACGTTCGCGACACGCAGAAGAAGGACGTTGGATATATCAACAAGCTTAACATTTATTCCGACGGTCAGTATCTTGAGATGGACGTCAACACGCGCAGAAATCTTGAGCTTGTTGAGTCTATGAGAGCAAAGGAAAAGAAGGGAACGCTTCTTTGGGTGCTCGACAAGACGCGCTCGTCGCTTGGTGCGCGCTTGCTTCGCAAATGGGTGGAGCATCCGCTTATCAACGCTTCGGCGATAATCAAAAGACAGAATGCCGTTGAGGAGCTTTACAATAGCTTTATGCTCCGCGAGCAGATCAGCGAGCTGCTTGACAACGTGCTTGACCTGGAGCGACTTATAACCAAGATAGTTTACGGCTCGGCAAACGGAAAGGATCTTCGCGCCGTTGCAAATACGATAAGAATTCTTCCCGAGCTTAAGGCTCTTATATCCTCGTGCACGTCGGACGAGATGCGCAGAATATACGGGGAGCTTGACACGCTCGAGGATATTTGCTCACTTATCGACCGTGCGATCAAAGAGGATGCGCCTTTTTCGGTTCGTGAGGGTGGGATCATCAATAACGGATACAATGAGAGAGTTGATGAGCTTCGCGCGATCGTTGAGAACGGTGACGAGTGGAAGGAGCAGATAGCTGAGCGCGAGCGCGAGGAGACGGGAATCAAAAACCTCAAGGTCGGATACAACAAGGTGTTCGGCTTCTACATAGAGGTCACGCGTTCACAGTACGATCTTGTTCCCGACAGATATATTCGCAAGCAGACGCTTGCAAACTGTGAAAGATATATTACCGAGGAGCTTAAGGAGATGGAGGCCAAGGTGCTTGGCGCTTCCGAGAAGCTCTGCTCGCTTGAATACGAGCTTTTCTGCGACGTTCGTGCGACGGTTGCCGACAACAGCGTTCGCATTCAGAAGGTTGCGGCGCTTATCGCCGAGACCGACGTTTATTACAGTCTTGCGACGGTTGCGGCGAAGAACAGATACGTTCGTCCCGAGGTAAATTCATTGGACGATATCGTCATAAAGGA
The DNA here is from genome assembly GCA_964594085.1 of uncultured Clostridium sp. Classification (GTDB taxonomy): domain Bacteria; phylum Bacillota; class Clostridia; order Oscillospirales; family CAG-272; genus SVTX01. The sequence goes on along the minus strand of CAZQLJ010000041.1, from coordinate 9,264 downwards.
CGGCCGTCATCCCGTTGTAGAGCAGTTCGTTAAGGATTCGTATTTCGTTCCCAATGACACCAAGCTCAATATAACCACCGACCGTTTGTTGCTTATTACCGGACCTAATATGGCGGGTAAGTCAACTTATATGAGACAGGTGGCTATTATCGTTCTGATGGCGCAGATGGGATCGTTCGTGCCTGCCGCCGAGGCGACTGTGGGTATTACGGACAAGATATTTACCCGCGTGGGAGCATCTGACGATCTGGCATCGGGTCAGTCGACCTTTATGCTTGAGATGAACGAGGTGGCATACATACTCAAGAACGCGACGAGAAAGAGTCTCATCATTTACGATGAGGTCGGACGCGGTACGTCTACCTTTGATGGAATGAGTATCGCCCGTGCGATCGTTGAATACACGGCAAGCCGTAAGATCGGCGCGAAGACGCTTTTTGCGACTCACTATCACGAGCTGACGTCGATGGAGAAGGAATTTGACGGTATCGTCAACTACAACGTCGCCGCGAAGAAGCGCGGAGACAGCATTACGTTTTTGCGCAAAATAGTTCGTGGCTCGACCGACGATAGCTACGGTATTGAGGTCGCAAAGCTCGCGGGATTGCCCAACGAGGTCATCAAGCGTGCTAAGGAGGTACTCGCTACCGTTGAGGAAAGCGCAAAGAATATTAAGCTTACCGATAGAGAAGAAAAAACTGTGGAAAAGGACGATACGCTTATCACCTTTGACGATTGTATGTCGGATCAGGTGATAGCCGAAATTAAAAATACCGACGTAAACACGCTCTCGCCTTATGAGTGTATGTCGCTGATCTTTGATTGGAAAAAGAGGCTCGGTTGAGCGATTAAAAAAAATTTTGAAAGGAGGCGGATGCAATGGGAGTTATTAACGTATTATCCTTTGAGGTTGCCAACCTTATCGCCGCGGGCGAGGTCGTCGACAGACCTGCTTCGGCTATCAAAGAAATGATTGAAAATTCAATAGATGCGGGCGCGAAGCATATTACCGTTGAAATACAAAACGGCGGAATTACATTTATGCGTATATCCGACGACGGCTGTGGAATGGATCCGACTGATCTGCCTCTTGCAATAAAGCGTCACGCTACGAGTAAGATAAAGACCGCGGAGGATCTTGACGGCATTTGCACTCTTGGCTTCCGCGGAGAAGCGTTGGCGGCTATTTCGGCGGTCTCAAAGCTTCGTATTATTTCAAAAACTCGTGGGTCTACCATGGGCGCGGAGCTTGTTGTCGATTGCGGTGAGCAGATCTCGCTCAGCGAGCGCGGATGCTCCGACGGAACGACTATAATCGTTGAGGATCTTTTTGCTAACGTTCCTGCGCGCCGTAAGTTTTTGAAGCGCGACGTGACCGAAACTACGGCGGTTTCCGCTAACGTTGAAAAAATTGCTCTTTCTCACCCCGAGATTGCCTTCAGGCTGATCACAGACGGGCAGATACGGCTTGAAACCGCAGGCGACGGCAAGCTGTTCAGCGCGATATATGCCGTTTTCGGCAGGGATTTCGCCAACAGGCTGATCGAGGTCGACGGAGAGTTTGACGGTATTTCGGTCAAGGGCTTCGTTGGGCGCTCGGACAACGTGAAGAGCAACAGAAATTACGAGAACTTTTACATAAACAAGCGTTTCGTGAAGAGCAGGACCGCAAGTGCGGCTATAGAGCAGGCTTTTGTGTCGTATATGCCGTCCGAGAAATTCCCTGTGTGCGTTTTGTTTATTTCGCTTCATCCCGGGCGTGTGGACGTAAACGTTCACCCCGCGAAGCTTGAAGTCAAATTTTCAAATGAAAAGCCTGTTTTTGAGGCGATATATTATGCGGTGAGACAAGCGCTCGAGCAAAATACCGCGCGACCCGAGATGGCAATGCCGAAGGGCGCGTCTGTGGGTGTCAGAATGTCAGATGCTTTCATACCAGTTGAGCGTGATAAATCCTTGAAATCAAGGCAGATCACGATAGAAACGCAGGGTGTTGCCAATAACGACACGCCTTCGCGCGCAATTAATACAGATTCGAGTGCAAAGACGGGCGAAAATCGGGCATTTGTTAAGATAACGGCGGAGCAATATGTGCGCGAGATAATGCAGTACGACGAAGCTCCTGCGACTGTTGTGCAAACGTCAAAATCGAGCGTAAAGCCCGAGCTGACCGACAGCAACCGCACGGTTGAGAAGGTTGATGCTGATCGTGTCGGGGTGTCCGAGGACAAAAAGGTGGATTTGCAGCCCGAGAATAAGGCTAACGTTTTTAACGGTGCTTCTGCGACAAGCGTGGAGATGGTTACGGATGCAAAGCAGCCGTCGGAAAGCGCTTCTATTGAACCCGAGAAAGTTGAGCCCGTGAAAATTGAATACCGCATCGTTGGAGAGGTATTTAATTCTTATATATTGGTTGAGCTTGGCGAAAAGATGCTTCTGATCGACAAGCACGCCGCACACGAGCGAATTATCTTTGAGCAGCTCAAGAAAAATATGTATTCGCAAAAGGTGTCGTCTCAGCTTTTGATGCTTCCGATAGACATTATGCTTATGAGCGACGAGGTTTCGGTCATTGAAGAATATCGCAGCGAGCTTGAGGCGGTCGGATTTGAGTTTTCGTGCTCACGCAATACCGTATCGGTTACGGCTATTCCCGTTGGAATCGAGCAGGAAGCGGTTGGAGATATGTTTGCCGTTGTGGCTGACAGGATCAAAAACGGCACGGGTAAGATCGAGCTGACGAGAAATATTATTTTCGAAAAGGCGTTATATCAGGCATCGTGCAAGGCTGCAATAAAGGCGGGTAGAGAATACGCAAAAGGTCACGGTGAATGGCTGGTCGAAAAGCTTATGGAGTTGCCCGATATAACCTTCTGTCCTCACGGCAGACCCGTTGCGATGGAGCTGTCGAAGAAGAATATCGACAGACAATTTGAAAGAACTTAAGCTCTATAAATTTGTCCAAATACGGTAGTTGCCCTACGCAAACCATTCGGTTTGCTTTGCGAGTTTGACACAAGTGTCAAACTTCGTCCTCAAAAGCGGTTCGACGTAGCATTACTACGCCTTCCCCTTGCTTTTTGCGGTGCGCCTTGTCTTGAACAAATTTATATGAGCTTTAAAAAACTAAAAATGTTATGAGTAATAACCGCGTCACTTTGGATTGTGTCTGCGGAAAAAGGAGCGAAGTTATGTTTGAACTTTTAGCACAGGACGGCAGAGCGCGCAGAGGCGTTTTGCACACCGTACACGGCGATATACAAACTCCCGTGTTTATGAACGTTGGTACGTGCGCCGCTATCAAGGGCGGTGTTTCTACCGTGGAGCTCAACGACGAGCTTGACTGTCAGGTTGAGCTTTCTAACACCTATCACCTGCACATTCGTCCCGGTGATAAGCTTATTTACGAGATGGGCGGTCTTCACAAGTTTATGAATTGGAAAAAGCCCATTCTGACCGACTCGGGTGGATTCCAGGTCTTTTCTCTGGCTCAGCTTCGTAAAATTACCGAGGAGGGAGTAAGATTCCAGTCCCATATCGACGGTAAGAGAATATTTATGGGCCCCGAGGAGAGCATGCAGATACAGTCCAATCTCGCATCGACAATTGCTATGGCGTTTGACGAGTGCATCGAGAATCCCGCGCCCTACAAGTACGTAAGAAATTCCATTGACAGAACCACCCGTTGGCTCGAGCGCTGTCGCGCAGAGATGGACAGACTCAATTCGCTTCCCGAGACCATCAACAAGCATCAGATGCTTTTCGGTATCAATCAGGGCGGCACTTACGAGGATCTCCGTATCGAGCACATGCAGAGAATTGCCGAGATCAATTGTGAGGGTTATGCTATCGGCGGACTTGCAGTCGGCGAGGAGACAGAGGAGATGTACCGTATCATCAATGCGGTCGAGCCCTTTATGCCCAAGGACAAGCCGAGATATCTCATGGGTGTCGGTACACCCTGCAATATACTTGAGGCAGTACACATGGGAGTCGATTTCTTTGATTGCGTAATGCCCTCGAGAAATGCGCGTCACGGCAATCTTTTCACTTGGGAGGGAAAGATGAATCTTCTCAATGAAAAGTACGCCAAGGATCCAAGACCCATTTCCGAGTCCTGTAACTGTCCCGCTTGTCGCAATTACAGCCGTTCCTATATAAGACATCTTATAAAGGCGAAGGAATCTCTTGGTATGAGACTCGCAGTCGCGCACAATCTCTATTTCTACAACAATCTTACGAAGAAGATAAGAGAGGCGCTCGACGGAGGTTATTTCGAGAGCTTTTATCAGAAATATCATATAGCGCTTGGAGAGCGAAATCCCGACTGATATGATCAAATACGTAATTTTTGATATGGACGGAACTCTTATCGATACGGAGCCGTTATATGAAAAGGCTTGGGTCGATATAGGAGAAAAGTGGGGGCTTGACGGTATGGCGGAAAGATATCCGCTTATCGTTGGCAGAAGCGTCGAGTCTATATGCTCTATGATGAAGGAATGGTTTGGCGAGGATTTTGACGCGAGTAAATTTTTTGCGGAGCGAATGCAACGCTTCGTAAAACTTATCGAAGGTGAGATTCCGCTTAAGGACGGGTGCATCGAGCTACTTGATTATTTGAAACAGCAGGGTATACCGATGGCTATAGCGACCTCGACTCCTATGTACATCACAAGTAGCAATATGGAAAAGACGGGGATAGGAAAATATATGGATGCGGTGGTTACCGCTGAGGCAGTCGAAAACGGAAAGCCCGAGCCCGATATTTTTCTTGAAGCCGCAAGACGAATCGGCGCAGATCCTTTATACACGGTCGTTTGCGAGGATTCGATAAACGGTATACGAGGTGCGTATAGGGCACAAATGAAACCGATAATGGTCGTTGACCGATTATCTCCGACCGAGGAGACCGACAGGCTGTGCTTTGCGACCTGTAAGGATCTTTTCGAAGTTAAAGAGCTTATAAAAAAAGAAAACAAATAAATTTAAATTCAATTTTTGGAGGATTCTATTATGAAAAAACAAGGTGTATTTGGATTGGTAGCAGGAATCACGATGGGTGTTGCTGCAGCAGTCGCAGGCGGTCTTGCAGCCGCAAAGGTCGTTAAAGAGATCAGAAGCGATCTTGATCAGACCGACTTCGTTTCTCCCAACGGAGACAACGTGGTTACCATCAAGTACGGTGCATCTGACTTTGCCAACGGTCTTACTTTGGTAAAAATACAGGCTTATACCGAAAATTCCGACGACAGCTGTGATTTTGCTCTGCTTGCAGGCAAGAACTCGGGTGCTTTCAGCTGCGAATGGAAGGACAACGAGCATTTCGAACTCTTGATTGGATCCAGAAAGCGCAAGCAGTGCTGCGACGTCGATTTTGAGGGCGAAGAGATCGTTATCAGCTACTATTTGAACAAGGAAGTTGATGAAGCTCCCGCACAAGAGTGTGACGAGGCAGTTGAAGAGACTGCTGAAGAGACCGTTGAAGGATAATCTGTCTTTTTGAGCAATAAAAATTCGGTAAAACTTTTATTTGATAAAGTTCGAATGGAGGAAAGTTAAAATGATTTCAAGAATTTTATTGGAAGACGTTCTTGCCGTTGCAATGTCTACAGGCGCAGATTTTGCAGAGGTTTATGCGGAAAAGACGAGAAATAACGGAATCCGCTTCCTTGATGGCAAGATCGATACGGCAAGCGATGATATGGTATCCGGTGTTGGTATTCGTGCATTTATTGGCACGAGAACCGTTTACGCTACTACCACAGATTTTTCGCGTTCGGGACTTGTTCGCTGTGCGAGAGCAGTTGCGGACGCTCTTGGAGAGAGCAAGGCTTCGGTCAGCATTAATCTGACCGAGAGAATTTTCCCCAACATTCATCCCGTTAAGATCGTTCCCGGAAGTACTCCCATAAGCACGAGAACAGACATTCTCAAGGAGGCTTGCTTTGCGGCGAAGGAAAGAGACGAGAAGATAAAGCAGGTTATGGGTAACCTTTCATCTGTCGACCATACTATCCTTATCGCTAACAGCGAGGGGCTTTACACGACTGACAGACACGTCAGAACAAGAATCGCTGTAAGTGCGGTTGCAGTATCGTCTGACGGCAGCGATAACCAGTCGGGAAGCGCTTCTCCCGGACGTGGAATGGGTCTTGAGATGTTTGATTTCATCGATCCCAAGTCCGTTGGTATCAAGGCGGCAAATCAGGCTCTCGTAAATCTTAGCGCAGACTACTGTCCTGCAGGACAGATGACCGTTGCGATTGAAAACGGCTTCGGCGGAGTTATTTTCCACGAGGCTTGCGGTCACTCGCTTGAGGCTACGAGTGTTGGTACGGGCACATCGCAGATGTGCGGTAAGCTTGGTCAGCAGATCGCAAACGTTAAGGTTACCGCTATTGACGACGGAACTATCCCCGGTGCGTGGGGCTCTGTCAACATTGACGACGAGGGTCACCCCACTCAGAGAAACGTTCTTATTGAAAACGGTATTCTTAAGAGCTATATGATCGACCGTCTCGGCTCTCGCAGAATGGGAATGGCTATGACGGGTAACGGCAGACGTGAGAGCTTTATGTATGAGCCCACGTCAAGAATGACTAATACCTTTATCGCTAACGGTCCCGACAAGAACGAGGATATTATAGCTTCTATCGAATACGGTCTTTACGCAAAGAGCATGGGCGGTGGATCTGTAAATCCCCTTACGGGTGAATTCAACTTCGGTGTAAGTGAGGGTTATATCGTCAGAAACGGTAAGATCTGTGAGCCTGTAAGAGGAGCTTCGCTCGTCGGTACGGGATCTCAGATACTTATGGACATCGATATGGTCGGACAAAATCTTGAGACTGCGCAGGGAATGTGCGGTTCTTCAAGCGGAAGCGTTCCTACAGACGTAGGTCAGCCGCTTATCCGCGTATCAAAGATCACGGTAGGAGGTCGCTGATATGAATTTTACAGAAATTAAGGATATCATCATTTCTGCTTGCAAAAAGCACGGAATAGAGGAATACGAGGTTTATTACACGGTTGGTGAGGATATCTCTGCCGAGACGCTCAAGCAGGAGGTCAGTGCCTTCAGCTCGGGCGAGAGCGCAAAGGTTTATTTCCGCTGTCTCGTAGACGGTCACATGGGTTATGCATCCAGCAGTTACTTCGATGCTGACGAGCTTGAGGACCTTGTTCTTCGCGCGGCAGATAACGCGAAGATCATTGAAAACAATGACGTTGTAGTTATTTTTAAGGGCTCTGAGTCCTATGCGAAAATAACTGCTCCCGAGCCTGCGGCTATTGAGGCGGCAGAGCTGAAAAAGTGTGCTCTTGATCTGCAGAAAGCAACTTACGCTGTCGACAGCGCGGTTGTTGACGGAACGCAGTCTATTGCTATTTCCTTTAAGAATGAGATGTATCTTTACAATTCGCACGGACTTGAGCTGTCTAACCGCGTTGGTATGTCGGGTTGCTACGTAGCATCGGTCGTCAACAAGGACGGTGAGGCAAGAGACAACTTTGAATTCGCTGAAAATATTTACAGTGAGGAAGCGAAAAACCTTCCCGCAAAGGCAGTTCAGGGAGCGCTTGACAAGATCGGTGCTACCGAGATACCAACGGGCAAGTACAACGTTGTTATTGACGGCGCGCAGATGCGCTCGCTCCTGTCTGCTTTCTCGTCTGCCTTCTCGGCTAAGAATGCGCTTCTTGGTATGTCCAGACTTGCAGGCAAGGAAGGTCAGAAGATCGCTGCGGATATCGTTACGATCACCGACGATCCTATGAGAGAGTGTTGTCCTGTTCAGACTCATTTTGACGACGAGGGTGTGGCTACGTACAAGAAGACGGTTGTTGAAAACGGTGTTCTCAAGACCATGCTTTATGACCTCACCACCGCGATCAAGACGGGCAAGGAGACCACGGGTAACGGTCGCCGCGGAGGCAATATTGCTCCTTATAACTTCGGCATTTGCGCAGGCAGTGAGACTCTTGACGAGCTTTTCGCTAAGGCGGGTGACGGAATCTACGTTACCGGAGTCAAGGGACTTCACGCGGGTGCTAACCCCATTACCGGCGATTTCTCGGTTGAGAGCGAAGGATTTATCATTAAGAATGGCAAAAAAGCAGGCCCTGTCAAGTCATTCACAATAGCAGGCAATTTCTTTAGCATGCTTATGGAGATCGACTCTCTTTCAAATGAGGTAAAGTGGGGAATACCCGGTGGATTTACCGTTTTCGGTTCTCCCGACGTACTCGTCAAAGGTATGAGTATTGCAGGAAAATAAAATATAAATTGTAAATTCTTTTGAAATTTTACAAAAAATAGGCGTTTTGTCAGTAGTGAGTGAAAAAAGCTATTGACAAAGCGCCGTTTTTTTTGTATAATTAAATAAGGTGTAATAATATATTATTTAAAATGCGGTATTTTTTTGATAGTTACCGTTTTTAAAGGTTATTATTTGATTGAGTCGGTATGATTCATATTTTTTAATTGGATATAGCCGTTTTCAATAAATTACGCGGACCGCTTGAGGCGGCGTGTCCGTGCGATATGCCTGATCTTGCCTTAAATAATAACAAATTAAGGAGGTGTAAAGAGGGGAAATGAAAACAGAAATAGTGATACTTATCAGCATTATTTGTGCTGTTGTTGGTATTCTTCTCGGATTTGTCGTAGGTTTTCTTATCAGAAAGAAGCTTGGCGAGGCAAAAATCGGCTCTGCCGAGGCCGAAGCTAAAAAGATTCTCGATGAGGCAAGAAAAAATGCGGAATCTGCTAAAAAAGAAGCTTTGATTGAATCCAAAGAGATCATTATGGGTCAAAGAAACGAGCTCGACAGAGAGATCAAGGAAAGAAGAAATGAGATCTCCCGCACTGAAAATCGTTTGACCAAAAAAGAAGAAACTCTCGACAAAAAATCCGAGGCTCTTGAAAGAAAGAATGAGGTTCTCGACAAGAAGATCAAGGATTATGAGCTTTTGCAGGACAAAGCTAACGAGATGATCGGTGAGCAGATCAAAAAGCTCGAAGAAATCTCGGGTTATTCTTCCGAAAGAGCAAAAGAAGAGCTTATCGAAAGAGTTGAATCCGAGGCCAAGCACGAGCTCGCTCAAAAGCTTGATGAGTTTGAAACTCAGTTCAAAGAAGAGGCTGACGAAAAGGCAAAGAACATTTTGTCACTCGCTATTCAGAGATATGCTTCCGATCACGTATCCGAGGCTACCGTTTCCAGTGTGGCTCTGCCCAGCGAGGAAATGAAGGGTAGAATT
>CAZQLJ010000040.1:0-11658 GCA_964594085.1 uncultured Clostridium sp. | reverse complement strand
AACATCTACCGTATTGTAGGAATAGATCGCTCCGCCGCTCGTTTTAGTTTCGTTGTCTACGAACTCACAGCCCGTTGTCGTCAAGGTCGTACCCGAATACAGCCATATAGCTCCGCCGTTAACTCCTGCCTTGTTCGTGTTGAATATGGAGTCGGTCACGTCAAGGACAGATCCTCTCGCAACGTCGATAGCTCCGCCATACTGTGTTGCCTCGTTACCCTCAAAGCTACAGCTGTTTACACCTACAGTAACGTATTCCGCTACGTAGATAGCTCCGCCGCGTCGTGCAGTATCCTCACCGCCCTCTATCGCCTTATTAAAGTCGAATATCGAGTCGTTGAATACTACCTTATTCTCGCTTGACAGTTCTCCCTCATTCGCAACGTATACCGCACCGCCTCTATAGCTTGCGCTGTTGCCAATGAATACACATTCATTGATAACCGAAGAGTGTGATCCCTTCGCAAAGTATATTGCGCCGCCGCTTATTGCAGAGTTGTCTGTAAATTCTGCGCCATTGACGATAACAGTGCCGTAAGCTCCTGCCGTAAGAGCTCCGCCGTTTGCTTCTGCTCCATCCTCGGATGCTATTGCACTATTGTTTTCGAATACGGTTCCGTTGAGCTCGACTGTCTTATCTACGTAGATAGCTCCTGCTCCCGTTGCAGTATTGCCGACAAACTTAGAGCCGCTTCCCTCCACCTCGGAGTTTCCGTCAACGTAGCTTCCCGAAGTAGTTATGTAGATCGCTCCGCCAAGTCCTGTCGCACTGTTTTCGTTGAATTCACAGGACAGAGTGGTCATAAGTCCGGAATTGGTGAGATATATTGCACCTGCTCTGTTGCCTGATACGTTGTCATTGAATACACATCCGTCGAAGATGCTTTCTGCAGCGCCCGTCAGAACAATAGCTCCGCCGTTTCCTGCTGCTGTGTTTCCTTCAAACACAACGTTTGTTGCATTGATAGTTCCTCTGGTAAGATAGATCGCACCACCGCGTTTTCCTGCGCTCTCCGCTTTATTCTCGAGGAACGTTGTGCCCGAAAGCGTTACGTCTCCATTAGAGCTGATAGCTCCACCTTCTCCGGTAGCCGCCGTATTGCCCTTAAAGATCGAATTGCTATCGTTGATCGTCGCCGTTGCCGACAGATAAATTGCACCTCCCGAATCCGCCTCGTTAGAAGTAAAATCGGTTTCATTCAAGGTGAGATTTGCGCCCGTACTTGCGCAGATAGCTCCACCCGAATTGGTTACCACGTTGCCGACAAACTCAGTTCCATCAAGCTCTGCAAAGCCTGCTACGTTATCAGGAGTATTTTCGGGATCCTCTACCTTTGCAAGATAGATCGCTCCACCGTGGCTGGCGGTATTGCTCTCGAAGTGAGATCCTGCTTTTTCTGCAACAGTCTCGCCGTCGGTCGCGTCAACACCGTCATAAAGCTCGCCGTTTTCACTGACGTAAATCGCGCCGCCGTAATATTTTGTCGAATTGTTATTGAACATACAGCCGTCCAGGTCAAGTACACCTATGACGTATACTGCACCACCATAGCTTGCTGAGTTTCCGTCAAATGCGGAATTGCTGACATTTGCAACAGAGCTTACGTAAACAGCTCCGCCCTCGGCCGCATCGTTACTGATAAAGCTTGCTCCGTCAACGTTTATCTCAGAAGAACTTACTCCTGCGATAGCACCGCCACTCTCTGCAACGTTTGCTTCGTCCTCGGCATCTCCGCCGAATACGTTAAATACTCCCTCTGCGGAAAGTATATTGAGGGTACTGCGTGTTACGTAGAACACACCGCCTGCTCCGTTTTCGGCCTTGTTGCCCTTTGCAACAATTCCCATGATCTCAACGATACTGTCAGTATTCATCCATACTGCTCCGCCGTTAAGTCCTTGTGCTACGTTGCCGATAAATTCAACGTCGGTAAGATAAGCCTCTGCGATCTTGCCGCCGCTTCCGCTATTAGTTACTATTGCACCGCCGTTGAGTCCTGCGGTATTATGCTGGAATTTTACTTTTTCACCGTTGAGAACTCCGCTTGCTATAAATATCGCTCCTGCTCTCGCATCGGTATCGTTTCCTTCTACGGTTGCAGCAATATTTCTGTTGAACTCGGAATCTATAATATCCGCTTGACCGCCGGAGACGTATCCAGCGCCACCGCGTATAGCTTTGTTGTCTTCAAAAACAACTCCGTCCGCTTCGAGCTGTGCATCCGAGCCGATATAGAACGCACCGCCGTAGAGGTTAGCAACGTTTCCGCTTACCTCTGTTCCATCAAGCTTTGCGTATCCCGCTGTTTTCTCGGGAGTCTTCTCGGGATTCTCTACCTTTGCCAGATATATAGCTCCGCCGTAGTACGCGGTATTATTTTCGAAGCGTGAGCCTGCCTTTTCTATAACAGTCTCACCCTCGGTCGCGTCAATGCCGTCGTAAAGCTTGCCGTTTTCGCCGACGTAGATCGCACCGCCGTAATCCTTTGTCGAATTGCTTGTGAATACACATTCAGAAAGGCTTATAATTTCGCTGGTATATATCGCTCCACCGTTTGCGGCAGTGTTGCCGATAAAGGTACAATCATCGATATTTCCACCACCGCTTGTTTGGATCGCACCGCCGTTTGAGGTAGCCTTGTTTCCAATGAAGCTTGCTCCGCTTACGTTTATAACGCCTGCACCTGCCAAAGCTCCGCCGTTCTTTGCTATATTCTCTTCTCCCTCGGTCTCTCCACCGAAGGTATTGACTACATCCTCACCCGAAAGAACGTTAAGAGTTCCCTCGGTCAAGTATGCAAATCCGCCATAACCACTCTCTGCCTTATTACCCTTAGCTATTACCCCGGTTATCTCAGCAGTAGCGTTGCCATACAGCCAGAGGGCACCTCCGTTTGCACCGGAAACGTTATCGACGAACTCTACGCTGTCAAAAAAAGCCTTGGCTTTAGCGGAATTGAGTACAACCGCACCCGCATTACTTACTGCGGTGTTCTCTCTGAAGCTTACGCCGATTGCATTTATCGTTCCGCTTTGAGCGAACACAGCTCCGCCTCTTGCGGTATTTGTGCCGCTGACTGCATCGTTTGCGATGAATTCAGAATCTGTGATAGTTGCCGTTCCGCCACTCAGATATACTGCACCGCCACGATTTGCGCTGTTTTCCTCAAAGCTCGTTTCACTTACTGTAAGATCGGTTCCCGACGTAATATAGATCGATCCGCCGTTCAAAGTAGCCGTATTTTCTTTAAATACTGTGTTTGCAAGAGTCGCTTGACCCGCTAAACGATCGGGGTTCTTATCCGGATCCTCAACTGCCGCAAGATAGATAGCTCCACCGTTTGTTGCAGTATTTGCGGTAAATACAGAAGGATCAGTATCGTCAACTCCATCCTTATAGGAGGCTGTCTCTCTTACGTAGATCGATCCGCCGTTTGCCGCGCTGTTTCCAACAAAGGTACAACCGCTTGTAGTGGTAGTTCCTCCTGCCGCAAAAACTGCTCCGCCGCTTTCTGCGGTATTGTTGTAGAACGTAGCGCCGATAATATCGACTTCGTTATACGAATATATTGCGCCACCCTCGTTCGTTGCAACGTTGTTTTCAATCATACCGCCCGAAAGCGAAAGTGTGCTTCCTGCATAGAGCCATATTGCTCCGCCGTTCGATCCCGCTTTGTTTGCGCTGAAATCAGAGTCGATCACGTTAAGAACAGAGCCTCTTGCAACGTCAACAGCTCCTCCGTACTGGGTCGCTTCGTTTTCTACAAAAGCAGAATCACTTACAAGCACTCTGACGTACTCAGCTACGTAGATCGCACCGCCGCGTCTCGCCGTGTCGTCTCCACCCTCTATCGCCTTGTTTGCGGTAAAATCAGAATCCTTTACAACGACCTTAAAGTTTTCAGACAATTCATCTTCATTTACTATATAGATCGCGCCGCCTCTGTAGCTTGCGGTGTTTCCGTCAAAGGCACACTCGGTTACAACAGTCTGCCCGTCGACGTATACTGCTCCACCATACGTCGCAGAGTTATCGGAGAACGAACATCCCTCAAACACGGGAGCAGATCCTGTAGAATAAATTGCACCGCCGTTCTTTGCCGTATTGTTGGTGAAGTCAACATCGAATGCACTTACAGTTGAACTTACACCGCAGTAGATCGCACCGCCGTTCTTTGCATTCTTAAAGCTTTCCTGCTCTGCAGAGTCATCAGACTGCTCTGCGATCATCTCAACGCCCTTGATTACGTTGCCAAATTCGGCATCTGCCAGAATATTCAAAACACCTCTTGTATATGCGAAACCACCCGCGGAATTGCTCGTATTACCCGAAGCGTAAATTCCTGTAATATTGAACTCGGTGTTTGTATACATCCACAAGGCACCACCGTTATTGATCGAAGAGTTGTCTATAAATCTGACACGGTTAAGGATAGCCTTGGAATTTGTATGAGCGTCGATTGCTCCGCCATAATAATCGGCGTGGTTGCTAATAAAATCAACGTCGTTGACTTCAAGATTTGCCGCCAGCATATAGATCGCGCCGCCGCGAGCATCGTAATCGGCCTCGGTAGCGTTTGCGCGGTTATCTCTAAAGGTCAACGAATTAAGCGAGACCACGCTGTCAACAGATGCATATATTGCACCACCCGTTTTAGCATCGTTGCCGATAAAATCGCTGCTATCCAATTTGATTGCAGCTGCGCGACTCTTGGTCTCATTGCCTTCACTATCAGTCGAAGTTTCGGTTCCCGAAAGGAATATTGCTCCGCCCGACGCAGATGCATGGTTTCCATCAAACGCGCAATTTAAAACGTCGACGGTTGTTCCAACGATATAGATCGCTCCGCCTGTCTTCGTTTGCTTCAGCTCGCTTATACCGTTAGATTCAAATTTAACATCCTCAAAGGTCGTCGCCTGCGCGTTGCTTGCGTAAACAGCGCCGCCGTACGTTCCCGTGTTACCTGTGAAGGACGAACTCTTAACGTTGGTAGTCGATTTTGTGCTAAGGTAAAGCGCTCCGCCCTTTGATGACGTGTTATTATTATAGATAACATTTTCAAAATCAGCAGTTGCGGAAAGCACGTACAATACTCCTCCACAGTTCGTGGAGCTATTGGAATCAAATTCAGAATCCGTTGCTACTAACTTCGTGGTAGCCTTTACTAAGGTAATAGCTCCGCCGTATTTCGCACTGTTAGACGTGAATTTGGCATTGGAAATATTAACCTGAGTGCCGTGTGTTGCATAGATACCGCCGCCGTATCCATCGACGTACGTGGTCTTTATAACCTCGCCCGTGGTTTCGTCACGGGTCTCAACAACGCTCGGAATTGCTGCATTATTTTCAAATACTGCTCCGTCGATATTGAGAATAGACGCATTTCCACCGCAAATAGCGCCGCCGTTGACCGCCGTATTGGCAAGAGCCTCACTTTCTTCATCAGTTGCACCGAGAACACCGAAAATGTTTTCTCTTTCCTCGTTCGAGGTGATGTTCAGAGTTGATCTGCTGTTATAAATAACACCGCCCGTACTTTCGGCAGAGTTACCTGTTGCAATAATACCGCTTATATTAAGCGTACTGCTGTCATATTGAGCAATAGCTCCTCCGTTTAGTCCTGCAGAGTTACTATGGAACTCAATATTGGTCAATTTAACCGTATTACTTGAAATATACAGCGCTCCGCCGTTCTTATATGCGCTGTTTCCGTTGAAAACAGTATTTGAAACGGTCAATGACGTTCCGTTGTAAGCATATATTGCGCCGCCAACACCACTTCTTCCGTTTTCTGCTCCGTTTACGTCAATAGATTTGTTATCTGTAAAGGAGCTGTTTTTAACGGTTATTGTACTTGATACAGTCGCACCGATAGCACCACCGCCGAGATTTTCGGAAACATTGCCTATAAATTCGCAATTATCGATCTCAAAAACGCTACGCTGGGAGGAATAGATCGCTCCACCGTTTCCTCCGTTGATAATCGTTTTTTCTTCTCCCGTCTCACTATCTACTCTAACGGATGCATAGTGAAGCGCGCCGTTTTCCACAAATCTACAATTATATATCTTTGCGTACGCACCCTTTTCTGCCTCCGCAGAGGACGTAAGAGTGATAGCTCCGCCCTTGTTTGCGGTATTTCCCTCGAACAAGGTATTCTGAAGCTCAACTATATGTATTATGTGATCTGCGCTGACGTAGGACTGATATATTGCGCCGCCGCTATACTTTGCAGTGTTACCTACGAAGCTGTTGTTGTAAGATGTGATGGGACCCGAGGTAGAGATAGCTCCACCGTTGCTTCCCAATGCGGCGTTGCCCTCAAAAAGAACTCCACCGAAAATCATCAAGGGACTATCCTGATAAGAAAGGATCGCTCCACCCTGAGAGCCTGCACTATTGTTTCTGAAAACAACGGTACCGATCTCTGCGCCCTTCGCTCCAATGAAAAGGTCGGACGAATCAGAGCCCGAGCTACATATAGCTCCACCTTTATTTTTAGCGTAGTTTCCTTCAATAACTCCGCCTACTATATTAATTATCGAATCGGAATATATCGCTCCGCCACGGTTCGCCGTACAGTTGGAAATCACGCCTCCGTACATATGGAAAGTACCGTTATTAAATATTGCTCCGCCATATCCCGAAAGGTTAGCAGACGTTCCGTCTTCATAGACAAAAGCATTTACACGTGCGGAGTTATTATCCATAATGCCGCCATACATATAGAATGCCGAGCCTGATGAGATCATTGCTACGGGTCCGCCCGAAGTGGTATTATTGCGAAACTGATAGGAGTTTACGGTGAGTGTCCTTTCGTTCCTGACCTTTTGATGATTGGAGATCGAAACCCCATTATACATATTGACTCTTGCGCCGTTGATGAGGAAAAGTGCCGTGCCCGATACCTCTAAGCCCTCGTTCATTCTGTCGCGATTACCGTCAATTGTCAGAAGTATCTCTTCTCCGTCGTAACTCTCGTCACCAAGCGTAAGTACGGGAACGAGATTTAAAATATACGAATTTTCTCCGTCGGCATTCTGTCCGATAACAAACAGATCTCCCGTATATCCTGCATCTCTTATGAGCTTTACAGGGGTAAGCGAATATATTTTTGTCGTGGAGGGTACGTAAACGGGACGGTCTATGACTATGTCGTTTGCTATGAGTATAAGGTCGACGCCTGCTGCCGCGCGTTCAATAAGCTCATCGAGCGTTTCGGTAGCGTCGATCTCCCAGGTGGCTGTGACAGTTATGTCGCGATCTACCGTTCCCGAGGCGCTGAAATCGTTACCGTCAGCATCCTTCCAGCCTACAAAGTTATATCCGATCTTTTGAGGCTCAGTGAGAGCATATATTCCGTCTGCCGCAACAGGAACCTTGATCTCGTTGCCCATTCCGTCATTCACCGTTATATGCCAAACGGCAGGAAGCTTTTCTATCGCTTTTTCCTCAAAGTGATCGCAATTTTTACACTCTCTGCGCTCAAGGCCCTCGGCGTTGACGGTAGGTGCAGTTACCTGCTCCCACTCTCCCATCTCGTGCTCGAGCTTCGGGAGCTTTTCGACCTTTTCATCTCCGCAGACCGAGCAAACGTAGAGCTTTTCGCCCTCGCTCTCACAGGTGGGGTCAAGAGTGACTCTTCCCTCGCCGTAATCGTGCTCGTGAGCCTCGGTTGTCTCTTCCTCGGTTGTCTGACCTCCGGTTGTCTGACCTCCGGTGGTCTGATCCTCGGTCGTTTCATCCTCAGTAGTTTCATCGGATTCATCCGAGGTAGTGCCCTCGGAGCTATCGACTCCGGTCGTTTCCTCAGTGTCGTCCGTGGTGGCATCTCCGACGTCGGTAGTCTCACCCACGTCAGAACCCGTGGTAGATGAGGTTATCTCATCCTTGCTTGGCCCATTCTTGCACGAAGCAAAAAAGACGGCTAACACCACGACAAGTATCACACAGATAACGATAGATAAGTATCTTCTTGACGTATTTTGTCTCATCATTTGTACCTCAATTCCGCCGCCCACGGCGGCACAATAGTAATCGTGAATTTTGCCAATTGGCAAAATTCGTGCGTGAAGCAGTTGAATTACCTGTAAGCAGGAGCTCACCTTAACGCTGACCTCCTACGAGCTACTTTTTGATCGCACATCTCATTTTTATTCGTCGCGCTTCCCTCTTCTTTTGCTTTAAGTATAAAGTAAAACGATCTTTCCCTCGTGGACGCGCGCGTGTTTCAATGTGCGTACAGTTGTGCCTATTATACCACACGATCGCGTTTTTGTCAATAGCAAGGGGGACTAACACTCCTCGGGTAAGGTTGATCGCAGAATACAAATCCCCTACGGAGCCGTACACCGTAGGGGATTTTTTTAATAAAACCGGATCAATCAAACATTGCCTCAATATCGGCAACACTATATCCACTCGTAATTGTTACTATTACGGATGCCATATATCCGTCAAATTTGTACAGATAATATACCTGAGTCATAGTTACACCGTATGCCTTGACAGTGCATACGCATTTGGTAAATTCGGTATCTCCGAGCTTCGCCTTTTCGAGTTTGTCGGGAAAGGTCACGTTCATTCCTTCAGAGCTCATAACCTTCTTTAACTCCTCTACGTACTTTTCCATAGTAATGTTAGAAGAAAACGATTTTTTTAGATTTTCATACACTACGTTTATATTCGTTCCCGTAGATGAATCAACCACCATCATATCGTATATTGCGGGATTCTTTTCAAGGGATTGCTTGAGATTTTCGCCCTTCAAGCTATCCACCGCAACATTCATCACCGAAGCGATTTCTTCGTCAGAATAGTACTTCCAAGAAGCAGGCTTGGTAAATTCAAATTCCAAGCATTCGTTCTTATAGACATTTCCGTCAATCTCTCCTCTGGACAGCTCGGGACCGCCCAAGTTACAAGCAACCAACGTCACAACCATAAGTGCCGCGAGCAATAAAACAAAAATTTTTTTCATATCGTACCTCCAATATAATTTTATCAGGTCAATTTTATTTATCATAAAGACAAGCGCAGCTTGTCGTGCCCGAAGGGCTTATGATTCAATAAAAACTTCTTATATAGCGCCCGACGCCATCAGGCTTTGTCGGGTGCATCTGTTGTTTTTATTATAACATTTCCCTTTGTATCTGTCAATATAATGCATAAGTTGGCCTGTCAATAATATTATAACCTATTTCAGATTAAAAGTCAATACCCTGAAACAGATTATTTTATAATAATAGCGTAGAATATATTTAGGGGGATCGGTTATGTATCAACGAATAAGAGATTTAAGAGAAGATAAAGATATGAATCAAACCGAGATTGCAAAGCTGCTAGGCATGTCGCAAACCGGATATTCAAAGTATGAAACCGGAGAAAACGATATACCGACTGCGATTTTAATTAAGCTCGCAAGATTTTACAACACAAGTATCGATTATTTGCTTGGAGAAACCAACGACCCTAAAAGATATCCCAATAATTAGTAGCATCCGATCAAAAATCCCCGACACGCCAAGCGTGTCGGGGATTTAGCATTAATTACCTGCTATTTTGGGCGTTTTCGATTCTCTCGTTTGCTACGGCGATTCTTTCCTTTGCCTCGGCGATCTGCTCGTCACGCTCCTTCTGCATCTTTTCCTGTCTTGCCTTTGGAGACATCTTCGCTTCCTCCCACTGTGCCTTGGATTCTGCCTTGACTGCCTCAAAATTTGCCTTGTCGACCTCGTGCTGTGCCTTTGCGCTTTCCTTCATGTCCTTGAATGCCTTGCCAAGTCCGAGCGCGATCGCGCTAACTCCTGCTACGATGCCCGCAATGATAAGGGGCTTGTTAGTTTTCTTTGCCATTTTTTGTTTTCTCCTTTATTTGTTCAAAATTATTTATTCATTATTTTATCGCTGAGCTTCAAAATTTCGGGAGCGTATTTCTTCTTTCTGGAGTTCAGAATTCCCTTGTATATGGGGTAGTTTATAAGCACCATAACAAGACCCACCACGCCGATGGCGATGCCCGGGAGCATTACGCTCGCCAGCCCAAGTGTCGCTCCGATGTCGGTCATTACAAGGCTCATGCCCGCGCCCATAATGATCGCGCTTACAGTTCCGAACACGTAAGCAAACGCGTTTGCGGGGCGCTTTACTCTTGCATCAAGCTCACGCAGGTCGTCGAGCTTGGTATGTTCCTTTTCTGTGTACTGTGTGCGAATCTTCTGTACGAGAAATTCCTGATCATTTCTGTTCATAATAAATACTCCTCCTAAATGTATGATAATTATTTTTCCTCGTCGTCGGTCTTCTTTTCGCCCGAAAGTCTCTTCTTCGCGTCCTCGACGCTCTCGCCCTCTTTTGCAAAAAGGACCTCTACGCATTTATCGGAAACCTTATTGAAGCCTTCAACCACGCCTGTTTCGATCTTCTTGTATCCGTCAACGACTACGGTTTCGATCTTCTTGTATCCCTCAACAACCTTTTCTGCTATCTTCTCATTGGTTTCCACTATTTTAGACATTTTAATAATCTCCTTCTCTGATTTTGTGACTGTATTATACCGGGCGGTTGTTTTCGATTTTTTTGTGAAATGTTTTTGTTTTGTTAATCATTGAATTTTTCAAAAAAGATTTCGTGACATAAAAACCCCACGGCGCTTTTACGTGCCGTGGGGTTCCATCATTATTTATTAATCATTGGTCGGAATCAGGCTTGATACTTCAAGCTCGCCGTGATCGTTTTTCTCAAAAATTATTTCGTACTCGTCGCCGTCGATCTTTACGTTGAATTTCATCATTTTAATATTTGCGCTGAATTCTTCTATAGTCTTGGGGACATCTGGTGAAAAAACATTAGTATAGCATAAAAGTTGCCCTAATCTTTTTTCGAAAAGCAAGTTGCAACGCAAATTATCCTTAAAATAATGTAAAGAAAAAATATTGGAGCGATTACGATAATTTCTTCCCCAAAGATATCCGATACATATTTGGATAATAATTTTGCCAAATCTTCGCTAAAAATTACAATCAAAATCATAAGCTGGGAAAGACTCATGAAGATTGATCTTGATAAGGTCTTGGGCTTCACCAAAAAATAATACACGGTAAAAAACAGATCCAATTCACATAATATAACAAATCCCCCAAATATTATGAGCATAGCTGCTCCAACGCCCTCCAAAATATCCACGCCGTTGGCG
The DNA here is from genome assembly GCA_964594085.1 of uncultured Clostridium sp. Lineage (GTDB taxonomy): Bacteria > Bacillota > Clostridia > Oscillospirales > CAG-272 > SVTX01. The sequence continues at coordinate 463 of CAZQLJ010000040.1, read as the reverse complement.
GGGTCCATATCATAATTATAAGAGTCAACCGCCGCTGCAATAATAACGATTGCTGTAATTAAAACCAACAGTAAAAAAGCACCGATAAGTATCTTCTTTTTCATATCCCAACCGCCTTTCTGGGTTTAGTATAGCACAAAAACGGCGAGGTGTCAAGCGGTGACGGCCGGATTTAGAACCCTTAACTCGCCTGCGGCGAGTTGTGCCAGTGCAAATGTTGGCCGTCACCTCCAGAACGAAAAAAGCAACCCTGATGGGTTGCTTCGAAAATTGAAACAATGGCCGGATTTCGAACCCTTACACAAACCGCAAGCGGTTTGGTGTACCGTTTCAACTGACGGTCGTCAGCTCCAACACAAAAGGGACACCTTGCGGTGTCCCTTGCGTTGGAGGTGACGGCCGGATTTGAACCGGCGGATAACGGTGTTGCAGACCGGGGCCTTACCACTTGGCTACGTCACCA
>CAZQLJ010000039.1:0-11677 GCA_964594085.1 uncultured Clostridium sp. | reverse complement strand
CCACTAGCTGGCGGTGCAGATCTTCTCTCCTCCGACTTTTATCTCGGCACAAAGTGCCAAGGCAGGCGAAAAAGAATTATTTACTGCATACGATTCGCAACAGATCCTGCCTGCCCACCAGCCTACCGCGAGCGCGACGAGAATTACATTTTTGCCGTCGCAAACGTAATCGGACAGGTCGTAGGTGGTTGCCATCACCCTTTTGCAATATACTGTCCAACCGGGGTTGAATTCATCGTATACGGTGTTTCCGTCGGCATCTTGTGTGCCGACTCTTTTGCCGTTACACCATACGTTATAGACACCGAGGGCCGTGAGGGTTATTTTAACATCATCTGATTTTCGGCAGGAAAATTCCTTTCTGAACATAGGAAGGCCGCCGTTATTGTCAATGGGCGCAAACTGTATTTCGTAATCATCGTGACGGGGAGTGTACTCAATACCCTCCCAAGGATTTTGGGGGTCATCAATAACGAGATCGTTTGGTTTTTTACATTCGATCCATTTTGAATGAGGCATAACGTTCATAGCTTTGTTCCTCTGATTTTATTTTAAGTTTTAGAAAAAGCTTAACTGGTCAGTTTCGTCAAGTCCTTCAAGGACCTTGTTGTTTCGAAGCACGTCTATAACTGATTTGGTTAGTTTAGCTCTTATTTGAAGATCTTCGACCGAGAAGAACGGCTCTTCATCCCTTGCCGCAACTATATTTGCTGCCGCATTTTCTCCAAGTCCCGACAATGCCGAGAACGGCATACGTATTGCCCCGTTTTCAGGCACGAATGCAGAAGACTCCGATTTTATTATGTTAATGGGCAGAAATTTGATTCCTCTTGCCATAGCCTCGTTTACAAGCTGCAAGGTGGGAATGCTCTGCTGCTCCTTGGGAGAAGCTTCCTTTCCGCGTTTTTCGATGTCCTTTATGGTCGCTACGACCTTGCTCTTGCCTCCCATAACTATCTCGGCATCAAAGCCGCCGGGTGCTACTGTAAACATCGCGCAATAAAAGGCTATAGGCTCGTGGACCTTATACCATCCGAGACGGATAGCGGACATAACGTATGCCGCCGCGTGTGCCTTCGGGAACATGTATTTGATCTTTTTACAAGATCCGATGTACCAATCGGGAACGTTTGCGGCTTTCATTTCTTCTTCCCATTCGGGAGTAAGTCCCTTGCCCTTACGAACCGATTCCATTATTTTGAATGCGTGTGATTTTTCAACACCGTATGCGATCAGGTCGTTCATTATGTTGTCTCGACATCCGATAACGTTTGAAATATTACATATTCCATCGTGGATAAGGTCTTGTGCATTTCCTGTCCACACGTCAGTTCCGTGAGAAAGTCCTGATATCTGCAAAAGGTCAGAAAATGATTTCGGCTTTGCTTCCTCGACCATCTTTATAACGAATCTCGTGCCGAATTCGGGCAGTCCGTACGTGCCGATATTGCAGCCGAGGATATCGTCGGGAGAAATTCCGAGAGTCTTGGTTGAAAGGAAGAGCTCGTAGACCGATTTGTCGTTCATAGGAACGCTCATAACGCTCTTGTTTGAATACTTTTCAAGATATTTGTACTTGGTCGGCATATCGTGTCCGAGCTCGTCAAGCTTGAGCAGCGTATCGTGGAGATACTCAAACGTAAAGTGCGTTGTGACTATGTTGGAGTTGGGGTCGTCTGCGGGATGCTGTACGGGGCAGAAATCGTATATTTCGTATTCTTTGGGAACAACGACGATGCCTCCCGGGTGCTGACCCGTCGAACGCTTTACACCGACACAGTTGGAAACTATTCTGTTGACCTCGGCACGAGGCAGGCTGATTCCCTTTTCTTCAAGGTATTTCATAACGTAGCCGTACGCCGTTTTGTCTGCAAGCGTGCCGATAGTGCCCGCTCTGAACACGTTTTCCGCACCGAAGAGCTCCTCGGTGTATTTGTGTACCTTTCCCTGTACCTCGCCCGAGAAGTTAAGGTCGATATCAGGAGATTTATCTCCGTAGAATCCAAGGAAGGTCTCGAAAGGAATGTGATGTCCGTCGGCGTTAAGCTTCGCGCCGCATTTAGGACATTTTGCATCGGGAAGGTCGAATCCGGAGCCGACCTTGAGTGGATTAGAGAAGTCGCTGTACTGACATTCAGGGCACCAATAATGAGGCGGCAGAGGGTTGACCTCGGAAATGCCCGCCATTGATGCGACGAAGGACGATCCGACAGAGCCTCTTGATCCAACGAGATATCCCTGACTTTCGCTATACCAAACGAGCTTTTGAGCGATCATATAGAGCACGGCAAATCCGTTTTTAATGATCGAGGTGAGCTCCTTATCGAGTCTTTGTGCTACTATTTCAGGCAGAGGATCTCCGTACATAGATCTTGCACGCTCGTAGCAGATACGGGTAAGATCCTCTTCTGCCCCCTCCATTGAGGGAGTAAAGGTTCCCTTCGGGAAAGGACGAATATCGCTTTCTATCATATCGTTTATGAGGTTGGTGTTTGTAACGACAACCTCATAAGCCTTTTCTTCACCGAGATACGAGAATTCTTCGAGCATCTCCTCTGTCGTCCGGTAATAGATATGAGAATCCTTATCGAAGTCCTTGAATTTCTGTCCCGCTAGCAAGATCTTACGGTAGAGCTCGTCCTCATCGTTCAAAAAGTGCGCGTCGCAGGTAGCGACTACGGGTTTATTGTATTTTTCGCCAAGTGCGACAATCTTGCGGTTGAAATTGCGAAGATCCTCCTCGTCCTTTGCCTTTTCATCGGCTATGAGAAAACGGTTGTTGGAAATGGGCTGGATCTCGAGGTAATCGTAGAAATTGACTATATCCTCGATCTCTGCCTCGGGTCTGTTGTCCAAAAGCGCGGTAAACAGCTCGCCCGCTTCACAAGCGGAACCTATGATAAGCCCCTCTCTGTGCTTTTCAAGCTCTGTTTTAGGTATTCTGGGATTACGCTTGTAATATTTCAAAAATCCCATTGAAATAAGCTTGTAGAGGTTTTTGAGACCAATTTTATTTTTTACGAGAATGATCTGATGATAAGGCTTGAGGTTTAATGGGTTAGAATTTGCACTCATATCGCGCTTAAGCTGCTCAAAGCTCTTGATATCCTGCTCTCTCATTGACGCGATCATTTTTATGTAGATCATTGCGAGCATTGCTGCATCATCACTTGCTCTGTGATGATTGAATTCTCCGAGATGATAATATTCTGCAAGAGTATCAAGCTTGTGCTTTTTTAGATCGGGATGAATGTATCTTGAAAGCGCAACGGTGTCGAGATAGGGGTTCGTGAACGCCATTCCGCATTCCTCTGCGGCGCGGCGAATAAAACCTGTATCGAAGTTCGCGTTATGCGCGACGAGAAGCTTTTTGCCGCCTCCTATAAACTCAAAAAAGTTATGGAGCGCTTCGTCTATTTTGGGAGCATCAGCTACCATTTCGTCAGTTATAGATGTTAACTCTACGATTTCATCGGGAATTGGCACTTCGGGGTTGACAAACGTATTAAATACGTCGGTGATCTCTCCGTTTTTGACTCTAACAGCTCCTATTTCGGTAATCTTACAGTTTTGAACCGAAAGACCTGTAGTCTCTATATCGAAAACTATCGTTTCTTCGTCGAAATCCTCGTTATAAGTACCGTAAAGAGCGCCCGCGGTATTGTTGACAAAATACGCCTCAACTCCGTATATTACCTTTTGACCGATCTTTTCGGACGTAAGCATTGCATCTTGGTAGCCCTGCACGGTTCCATGGTCGGTTATAGCAACCGCGGGATGTCCCCAAGCTTTTGCCTGCTTTACCGCAACATCGGGAGGAATAAGAGCGTCCATGTGCGACATTTGCGTGTGCAGGTGGAGCTCGACTCGCTTCGTAGGAGCATTATCGACTCTCGAAAGCTTTTTGATCTTTGCGATACTAGAGAAAAAGAACTGAAAATCTGTTCCCTCGGTTCTGTCCTTTCGGGTTTCTTTTTTCGCATAACCCTTCAGAGCGATAACTGCGCCGTTTTTTACATTTTCGGATATATCTGCGGCATCTTCAAGAGAAGCGAAGCATTTGACCTCGACGGACGAATTTCCGTCGCTGATTGAAAACGAGATGTTCATTTTCTCGCCCGAACGACTGGGTTCTTGAACGTAATCAAAAACAGTTCCCAGAATTACTATGTTTCTTTGCGGCTTTGTGATATCCGAGATCGATGTGGGAGTGATCTCAAATGGCTCGCCGTAGACATATTCGGGAGAAGAAACGTCAAATTTTGTATTTCCGATCTGACAAATGCCGCCGTTGACTATGGGCACAGCATTTTCATCAAACAAGGATGTCTTTCTCGGAAGCATATTTGCCTCCTCTGCAGATGGAGGTGTGGCGCTGAGCCGACTTGCCATTCTTGCTTCATACGCCTTCTCCTCGGCAGCCATTCTCTTGTCAAAATCCTCTATGTATTTTTCGAGAGAATTGTTGCTGGCTAGGAAGATCTCATCGCTGGTGTGCACGACGTTAACTCGTACGTTGATACCAAACTCAGATAGAATAATTCCCTGCATAACTGACGGAGTGCGAGCATCGTAAAGCAGCCTTACGCCGTTTTCGTCGAACGGGATCTCTACGGTCAGAGTGTTATTTTCAAGATTGAATCTATATTTGCTGAAAAACCCACGCGCCACAATTCCAACGTTTTCGGTCTCCTTTAAGAGTTCGGGTACGTAGTCGCTGCTAAAAAGATCTGACGGATAATGAGGCATTATCTTGACCCAATTCAGTGAATAAGCCTTTGCTATATCGCGCTCTATGCGATAGAGCTTGTCCTTTTCAATAAGCGCAGGAAAATCAGCCGACGCCTGCAAAATTCTGTTTTCCTTGTCGGCTTGTATTTTTATATTCTGCGCCCGATCTAATATCCGAGCGCTTTGTTCATCGGCTTTATATTTTTCAAAAATCTGCAAAAAAGTTTTTGACATATCTTAAGAGAATCTTTCTTCCTTGATTTTTTTAATTTCCTTTATCAATGTTGGGATTATATCGTTTTCAGATATCTTTCCGAGAGGTTGTCCGTGAGAGAAAAGCAAGGCTTCTCCCTTGCCACCCGCGATTCCGAGATCCGCCTCGTGTGCTTCGCCGGGGCCGTTTACAATGCATCCCATAAGCGCAACGGTTATCGGAACGTCACCAAGTCCCTCTTCGACAACTGCGCTTTCAAATTGTGCGCTTAAGGAGATGAGGTCTATTTTAGTTCTTCCGCAAGTGGGACAGCTTACTATATTCATCCCGCACTGACCCTGAACGTTGAGTGCATTCAAAATGTCCTTTGCCGCGGTGACCTCCTTCACAGGATCTGCCGTAAGAGAAACTCTGAGCGTGTCTCCGATTCCGTCGCAAAGCAAAGCGCCGATTCCTATAGCGCTTTTGATGCTTCCACCCTTCTCTGCACCCGCCTCGGTGACTCCGATATGTATCGGGTAATCACAACTTTCCGCCACCAATCTGTTTGCGGAGATCATAGTCGTAACGTCAGAGGACTTTATGGAAATAGCGGTATCGTAAAAATCGTATTTTTCAAGAATAGACGCGTGATAGAGTGCGCTTTCGCAGAGCGCCTCGGGTGTAGGAGCGCCGTGTTTTGCAAGAATGTGCTTTTCCACCGAGCCACTGTTAACACCGATCCTTATCGGAATATTTCTTTCTTTACAAGCATTAACTACTGCCCGCACTCGTTCCTCGTCACCGATGTTGCCGGGATTGATACGGATCTTGTCGACTCCGTATTCGGCGGATTTCAGTGCCGCGCGATAGTCAAAGTGAATATCCGCTACGATCGGTGTGCGAATGCTCGACTCCTTGATTATTCTTACCGTTTCTGCCGCCTCGGCATCTGGGACGGTTATACGGACGATATCGCAGCCCGCAGAAGCAAGCCTTTTGATTTGCTCAAGCGTTGCTGCCGCGTCTTTGGTGTCGGTATTCGTCATTGACTGAACGGCGATCTTGTTATTTGCGCCTATTTTGACGTTTCCAACGGTGATTTCTCTTGTTTTTCGTCTTATATCGTTATAGATCATTTTTTTGTCCTTAATTTAAATGAAAAGAGTGAAAATATCCTTGAAGGTGATAAATATCATCAATCCAAAAAGGATCAGTATGCCAACCGTGTTGACCATCTGCTCAACTTCCTTTTTGACAGGCTTTTTCGTTATCGCTTCTATAAGCAAGAACACGATTCTGCCACCATCAAGTGCGGGAACGGGCAGAAGATTGAATACTCCAAGATTCATAGTAATGAGCGTAAAGAGATAAAGCAAGGAAGAAACTCCGCTTTTCGTTGCTTCTCCTACAGCTCCTGCCATTCCTACGGGGCCTGATACCGCTTCTGCGCCGTAACGACCTGTTAAGAGATCTTTCAAGCTGTCAGTAATAATCTTTATCGTTGAAAACGATCTGAATACTGCGTGCTTCATTATCGATCCAAAATTTGCGCTCTCCCCGTAGATCGTAAAGTCGTATGAGCCAAAGGTTGCTCCCGCGGAGGTCTCGGTTGGAAAAACGACGTCCTCGAGGGTGATCTTTTCCCCGTTACGTATGACGACTATATCGATCGGCTCATATCCGCTGTTCATTATTTCGTAAACGAGCTCGTTTCCCGTGTGAATGCTTACTCCGTCCACTTTAATGACAGTATCTCCTACCATTAAAGGAGAGTCACATTTGTCGGACAAAGAATTTTCCTGAAATCCCGCGATAGTGTTGGAGGCGAGATATCCGTTCTGTGCGCTTTCTATTCCAACGAGCGAGAACATACAAAGAATACCAAGCAGAATATTCATTATGGGTCCTGCTATGGTGATAAGGAATCTTTGCCAAACGGATTTATTGCAGAAGGCGTTGACGTCCGTTGAAGCGTCGTCCTCGCCTGCCATGCTTACGTATCCACCTATGGGCAGAGCTCTTACGCTGAAAATTGTTTTCTCTTTTTCGGTAGAAATCTCGCTATCAAGCGCTTCCGTATTGATCGAAAGATCTTCTTCTGCAACAGAAGAATGGAAGGATTTAGCTATTTCGTCCTCCGGGTCTTTCTTTCTTTTCTTTTTTGTGGTGAAGATCGCAGGACCCATTCCTATTGAAAATTCCAATACCGTCACCTTGAAAAGCTTGGCAAAAAGGAAGTGACCAAGCTCGTGAATGACTACCATTATGCTGAGCAACACCAGTGTCAGCAGCAAATACAAAACAGTGTCCATAAAATCTCCGTTTAAAGTTAATTGCGTTTTAAAATAAGAGCTGTTGCGGTTTCTCTTGCAGCTGCCGCGACTTCAAGTATCCCGTCTGGATCGTGAATATCCTTGCAATAAGACATAGTATCAACGGTGTTACATACAACGTCAAAAATATCGCAAAAACCGATCTTTTTACTCAAAAATGCAGCAACAGCCTCTTCGTTGGCGGCGTTAAGCACTGCGGGTACTGCTCCGCCGAGAGTAATTGCCTCATAAGCCTTTGCGAGAAGCACAAAGGTGTCCGTATCGGGCTTGGCAAAGGTCAGTTTGCCGATCGAGAACAGATCAAGCTCCTCGGTAGTAGCCTCATTTCTTTCGGGGTGAGTTAATGCGTACTGAACGCAATGTCTCATATCGGGAACCGACATCTGCGCGATAACGCTATTATCAATATATTCGACCGCAGAATGTATTATGCTTTCTCTGTGAACGACTACCTTTACCTGCTCGGGTCTCACACCGAAAAGATGAACCGCCTCAATGACCTCAAAGCCTTTGTTCATCAGCGTTGCGCTGTCGATTGTTATCTTCGGTCCCATTTTCCACGTGGGGTGAGCAAGGGCGGTTTCTACGGTAACGTCTGCAAGCTGGTCCTTGCTATATGAGAAAAACGGACCGCCCGACGCGGTGAGAATGAGATTTTTGATCTCATCATTCTTACCCGAGCGCAAACACTGAAATATAGCGCAATGCTCGCTATCTACGGGAAGTATTTCTATGCCGTTTTCCTTTGCGGCTTTCATTACTGCCTCTCCGCTTACGACCAAGGACTCCTTATTTGCCAAAGCTAGCTTTTTCTTGCACTCCAGCGTTGTCAGGGTGGGCTTCAGACCTGCTTCACCGACTATAGAGTTCTCTACGACCTGACCGAATTCCCCATCATCGTTCGTTTCTGCGATCATCTCGCAGATGCCCTCGGTGTTAGCGTATACCTTGATATCGGTATCCTTCAATCGATCCCTCAGATCCTTTGCGGCATCGGGATCGCTCATAGCGCATGCCTGGACGTTAAAATGCCTTGCCTGTTCCTCTACTCGTTTTGCGTTTTTATGTGCCGAGATAGCGTCGACCGCAACTCCGAATTTTTCAGCTACGTCGATCGCCTGCTCGCCAACCGATCCTGTTGAACCCAGGATCATCATACTTGGTTTGTTAGTATTCATATCTATCCTTATTTTGTGATCGGAAGCAGTTCAAAATACGTGCAGATGAAAGCAAGAATAAGAGAAACTGCCAAAACCGAATCAAATCTGTCGAGAATGCCGCCGTGTCCCGGGAAAAGCTTGCCATAATCCTTGATACCGTAATGTCTCTTTACGAGTGACATTATGAGGTCACCTATCTGGGATACAACCGAAATAAACACTCCGCTTATCGCAAGAACCAAATAATTTGCCTCGATGAGTCCGTCGGGATTGAAGAACTTTTCGATCACAAGACCAAAAATGAGCATTCCTATTACGCAAAAGACAACGCCGCCGATCGCGCCCTCTATAGTCTTTTTGGGGCTTACCGATGGAATAAGCTTATGCTTTCCGAAAAATCTTCCCGAAAAATAAGCAAAGCTATCGGTCACCCACGCGCAAATAAATGTCAGCAAATAAATGTATACTCCGTTATTTATGAAGTCATGGATGTAAACTATTGCTCCAAAAGCTGCGATTATGTAGAACGACATCGCAAAAATAAGTCCTGCATCTGTAACGGCAATTTTTTTGTTTGCAAACACGGCAACGCCGAAAACGTACAGAGCAACTATAAATGTAATACCCACAAGAAGCTTGACTGCTTCCGAAAGGAAGATCCCGTTTTCGCGGGTGTATCTCATACAAAGCGGAACGAATGCCGCAACAAGACAAAGCGGGATAGTAAAGAACAGATTTTTTTTGTGTCCCATACAACCGAGCATCTCGATAATGCCTATGACGGCACAAAGAGATATTGCCGCGGGAAATACCCAAGTCTCGCTGAATATAACGATTGGAACGAATACGCAGAGCGCAACTATTGCCGTAATTATTCTTTTTAACATAAGATCAATCCTTCTTTTCTGGTTCTTTATCAAGTCCGCCGAAGCGTCTTTTTCTGGAGTAAAATGCCTCTACTGCTCTATCTACATCATCAGAGGTCATATCGGGCCAAAGCGTGTCGGTGAAATAAAGCTCGGAATACGCTGCCTGCCAAAGCAGGAAATTCGAAATTCGGAGATCTCCGCCCGTCCTAACTATCAGGTCGGGATCGGGGCAATCGCCCGTATAGAGCGCCGCATTTATGTCCTGCTCGGTCACCTCGCTCTTTCCTGCTGCCAAAAGCTTATTGAAGGCGGTGACGAGCTCGGCGCGAGAGCCGTAGTTCATTGCGACGTTCAAGACGTATTCGTGTCCTGCGGTTTCCTCTGTCATTTTATTGATCTTTTCAACTATTTTTGGGTCAAGCATGCTTACGTCGCCGATGAATCGTATAGATGCATTTTCGGGGCGCTGTCTGTCCAAATATTCGTCCAGAAGCTTCATTATAGCGTTGACTTCCCTTTTCGGACGCTTCCAGTTTTCAGTTGAAAAAGCGTAAACGGTAAGGTACTTGATGCCAATTTTATGGCAGTGCTCGGTAATTTCTCTGAAGACTTGCGCTCCGCGCTTGTGTCCGTGTTCGCGCGGCATATTCTGAGCTGTTGCCCATCTGCCGTTACCGTCCATAATAAACGCGATGTGCTGAAGTCTCTCGTCCACTTTTTTTACATTGTTAGTCATAATTAAAACCTTTTATGGAAATTAAAGCGGAAGCATTTTTCTCTTCCGCTTTAAAAGTATTAAAAATATGTGTCCTACAGGGATCAGACCTTCATAATGTCTTTTTCCTTTGCGGAAGTGATGGTGTCAATGTTCTTAACGAACTTATCGGTGATATCCTGAACCGACTTTTCAGCATTCTTTACGTCGTCCTCGGTGAGAAGTCCGTCCTTCTTCTGCTTCTTGATATCGTCGTTTGCGGTACGTCTGAGATTGCGGATAGCAACTTTAGCCTCTTCGCCCATCTTCTGAACCTGCTTTGCGAGATCCTTACGTCTTTCCTCGGTAAGCTGAGGGAATACAAGGCGGATTATCTTACCGTCGTTAGAGGGATTAATTCCAATATCAGAGGTCTGGATAGCTTTTTCCATAGCCTTGAGTGTGCTTGCGTCGTAAGGAATAATCTCAAGCGTTTTCGCGTCGGCAACTCTTACATTTGCCATAGCAGTTATCTCTGCGGGAGAGCCCCAATAATCGAAGGTTACACGAGAAAGGACTGCGGGATTTGCCTGGCTTGCGCGGATAGAAGCAAGATTCTGCTCGTAGGATGCAATGGTTTTCTGCATTTTCTGTTCAAGATCTTTGGTGTTGTACATTTTAGTGATTCCTTTCTATGTATATAGATTATTTATACATTTTAGTACCCGTTGCGGTGCCTGTTACCGCACGGTAAATGTTTTCGGGATCGGAGAGTGCAAAGGCGTAGCAGGTGATGTCGTTTTCGTTGCAGAAGGATACTGCGGTGAGATCGAACGCCTTGAGGTCCTTTTCAAGTATCTCGGCGTATGTGACATCGTCGTATCTCTTGGCACCCGGATCCTTCTTGGGATCTGCGGTATAAAGACCGTCTACGTTCTTTGCCATAAGAACAACGTCTGCGCCGATCTCCGCAGCGCGAACGACTGCGGGTGTATCGGTTGAGAAATAAGGAGCTCCGAGACCGCCTCCGAAGATAACGACCTTGCCCTCCTTGAGATATCTGTCGGCATCTCTCTGGGTGTAGAAATCGGCAAAGGTGTTCATCTCAACCGTAGAAAGAACCTTTGCATCTATTCCATGTCTCAGAAACGCGTCCTGAAGCGCCAAGGAATTAATAACAGTGGCAAGCATTCCCATGTGGTCTGCTCTTGCTCTGTTCATTCCAACGCCCTTTCTCGCACCTCGCCAGATGTTACCTGCTCCAACGATTATCGCGACCTCAACACCTGCCTTGAGGCACTTGTCAATAGATGCTACGACCTTATCGACGAAGTCAAAGTCGAGAATGTCGCTCTCGCAGCCGTTTTTTAGCGCTTCGCCCGAGATTTTGATTAATACTCTGTTATAAATCGGTTTTGACATTGCTGCTCTCCCAAAAGATAATTTCTACACAATATTGTACTACTTTTTTGTCGTTTTGTAAACAGTTTTTTGTAAATATTTTCTGTTTTTTTATAATTTATTTAAATAATATAGATTTAATATAAAAAATGAGTTGTATTTCAAAAAGCACCGTGCAAATTTTTGGCTATTTCAAATCTGCTGGGGGCAAGACCAAAATTAAATATTCTCAGCAAAACTAAAATAAGAGGTCATCCAGGAATGGACGACCCCTTTTCCTTTGGTAAAATGCT
>CAZQLJ010000038.1:0-11681 GCA_964594085.1 uncultured Clostridium sp. | reverse complement strand
AGTGAGATCTGCGGAACCTTTTTTGGTAAAAATGGTTCCGCACCTCCAAAAAACTTCCCATAGGATAGATTTTGATTCTACGGTTTGCTAATTTAAAATTTTATTAAATTATAAGGCTTTTGGGGCAGGCTTCCAAAAGGAAAGGATTTGTAAATGGCATATTTATCTGATATTGAGATAGCTCAGGCAACAAAAATGAAGCATATCCGCGAGATCGCGGCGGTTGCGGGTGTTGACGAGAAATACCTTGAGCAGTACGGAAACTACAAGGCTAAAGTTGACTACGCGCTTTTGAATGAAAGCGACAGAAAAGACGGCAAGCTGATCCTTGTGACTGCTATCACTCCCACTCCTGCGGGTGAGGGAAAAACTACCACAACCATTGGTCTTTCCGACGGTCTTAAAAAGATCGGAAAGAACGTAGTAGTTGCGCTTCGTGAGCCTTCTTTGGGTCCTGTTTTCGGCGTTAAGGGCGGCGCGGCAGGCGGCGGATACGCTCAGGTCGTTCCTATGGAGGACATCAACCTGCACTTTACGGGTGACTTCCACGCGATCGGTGCGGCTAACAATCTGCTTGCGGCTATGCTGGACAACCATATTTATCAAGGCAACGCGCTGAATATTGATCCCCGTAGAATTACGTGGAGAAGATGTGTCGATATGAATGACCGTCAGCTTCGCTTTGTGACCGACGGTCTTGGCGGACGCGTGAACGGTGTGCCGAGAGAAGACGGTTACGATATTACCGTTGCTTCGGAGATCATGGCGGTGTTCTGTCTTGCTTCGTCGATCCCTGATCTCAAGGAGAGACTTTCGAGAATAGTTGTGGCGTACACCTACGATGAAAAGCCTGTTACTGCTGGTGATCTCAAGGCGGTCGGAGCTATGGCGGCGCTGCTCAAGGACGCGCTTAAGCCCAATCTTGTACAGACGCTTGAGGGCACTCCTGCGTTCGTGCACGGCGGTCCTTTTGCAAATATTGCTCACGGTTGTAACTCTGTCATTGCGACCAAGATGGCGATGAAGCTCGGCGATTACGCGGTTACCGAGGCGGGATTTGGTGCAGATCTCGGCGCGGAGAAATTCCTTGACATAAAGTGCCGTATGGCAGGTCTCACCCCTTCAGCAGTCGTTGTTGTTGCTACCGTTCGCGCGCTCAAGATGCACGGCGGCTCGCCCAAGACCGAGCTTGGAAACGAGAACCTTGAGACGCTTGAGAAGGGAATTCCCAATCTGCTTCGTCACGTTTCCAATATCAAGAACGTATATAAGCTTCCTTGTGTCGTTGCGGTCAACCGCTTCCCGACAGACACAGATGCCGAGATAGAGCTTGTGATAGAGAAGTGCAAGGCTCTTGGCGTTAACGTTGTGCTTTCTACCGTATGGGCGGACGGCGGCGCGGGCGGTGTTGCGCTTGCAGAGGAGGTAGTAAGACTTTGTGAGGAGCCGAATGATTTCAGCTTCAGCTATGCCGACGAGCTTTCTATCGCTGAGAAGATCGAGGCGGTGACAAAGCGCGTTTACGGCGGCGTGGGTGTCAATATCACTCCCGCGGCACAGAGGCAGATAGCTCAGCTTGAAGCTCTTGGATACGGCAAGTGTCCTATTTGCGTTGCGAAGACGCAGTATTCCTTCTCGGACGACCCGACCAAGCTCGGCGCTCCCGAGGGCTTTACGGTTACCGTACGAAACGTTAAGGTTTCGGCAGGCGCGGGATTTGTGGTAGTTCTCACGGGCGATATTATGACTATGCCCGGTCTTCCCAAGGTTCCTGCAGCCGAAAAGATCGACGTTGACGACAACGGAACGATAAGCGGCTTGTTCTGATATATAAACTATCAAAACTCGCGCACCTATTTAAAATGGGTTGCGCGAGTTTTTGACATCTTATGCCAAGAGCATATTTTGTGAATTGCTTTTTTGTTGACAAGAGAGTATCCTTGTGATAAAATAAGAGTGTGATATGAAACGTTTAAAGGAGTACGGTATATGTTCAAGATAGCTGTTTGCTTTAAGTCATACATAAAAATAATGGCAGTTGTTTTGATTATGTGTATGACGATCTGTGGTTCATTTGCCATGTTATCGGCAATAGCCGAGGATTCTGAGGCGGCTACGTGTATCAATTTACGATCCGACCACGTTGCCGAAGAAGAGACCTTTGAGGTAAACTATGCGGATTTTTGGCTCGGCGAAGAGTTTGCAAATCCCGACAACAGTAAGCGCATGTATTGGCTCAGCTACGGCTTTAACGGTAATACCTCTCCTGTCGACAGGTTCTTGTCCGAGGGATACGGCGGTATTTGCTCCAACGTGAATTTCAATCAGAATTATCTTAAGGATCCCAAAGAGTTTGCTATTCTCAAAAAGGTTTACGATTATGCCTTGGAAAAGGGAATGACTCTCTGGCTCTACGATGAATATCAGTTCCCGAGTGGAAAGGCATACGGTCTTGTACTTGATGCACAGAAGGGTCGCGAATGGGAATCTACGGGAGTCAAGCATCTTACATTTACCGGCACGGGAGGCACTGCTTCCTATAGCGTCGGCGCTGCTTACGGTACTGACGTTGAGATAGGAGTTGTGCAGGCGATACTAACTGATGATAAAGGATCACGAAACCTAGTGGTAAACGAATCCGGAAACGTGGAGGCTACCGCTACGGGCATGTGGACTCTAGATATTTACCTTCTCCGCTACAATTACGATGGCGAGGAAGATAGAAGTGATTTTAGTACGCTGCGCGACGTTGATCTTCTCAATCCCGATGCGGTGAAATATTTTATCGAGATCACCTATCAGCAGTATCACGACAGACTTGGCGACACATTTGATTCTATTGAGGCATTCTTTACTGACGAGCCTAACCTCGGAAACGTTGAGGAGATCGGATATATTCCGTGGACCAAGGGCCTTGACGAGAGATTTTACGAGACCTACGGCTATCAGATAAATATCCCCAGTCTCTTTAACGGCTTTACCGATTACGATAAGATGGTGCGCCTGAACTACTATCAGCTCGTTTCGGCTATGTTCAAGGAGGCCTATATCGATCAGATCGCGGATTGGTGTGAGGCTCATGGTACGGCATTCTCGGGTCATTTGCTTCTTGAGGAAAACTTCAATCATCACATCGAGGTTTACGGTGGAAATCTGCTCCAGACTCTCGGCGGAATGACTATTCCCGGATCGGATGCGCTTTGGGTCGACCCCGACAATCTTCTCAACCTCAATTGCTTCGGAAGCTTTATGGGTCTCAATTATGCATATTCTGCTGCGAAGAATGATGGCAAGCGTGACGTTCTTGTTGAATACAATCCTGCCGTTTTCGACAGCTTCAATGATCTTGAGGATAAGTTTGGCGCGTCGATCGGCGGTCTTTCGATAATGAGATTGCTTGGCTCGAACAAGTACGTTATTATCAATCCTCAATACAGCTACAATAGCAAGCAGCTCAACCATCTTAATACATATATCGGACGCTTAAATACTGTTCTGGACGAAACTGTTGAATGCGGCGATCTTGCGGTCTTTTACCCTATCGCCACGGCACAGGCGCTATATTATGCGGATAAGGATCAGGACGTTGACTCCTACGTTTCCGATCTCAACTACAAGTATCAGATGCTTTGTAAGGAGCTGAATGAAAATCAATGTCGCCACACTATTATCGACGACGAGAGCATTTGTGCGTCGACTATCACGAGTGATGGCAGGATGCTTATCGGTCTTGGCTCTTACTCGATTATTATTGTGCCTTATACCGAATATATGTCGGTCAGGGCACTTGAGAAGCTTGAGCAGTTTATCGAGGCAGGTGGAAAAGTGGCGTTTGTTGATTCGGATATTAAGCACGGTCTCGTGGCCGGTCAGGAGGACGAGGTCAAGGTTATCATTGACAGGATTTCCGACAAGGTCATTACCGCAAGCAGATCCTCGGTACTGGTCAAGAAGATCGTCAATCTCATAAGTCACGATCTTACTGCAAAAGTAGTAAACGGATCGAGGGAAAGGTTTATGATGGCGGACTTTGAGTCCGAGGACCGCGACGTTTCTTTCCTTGTCAACGCGAGTGCCAAGGATATGACGGTAAAGTGGAATTATACCGACGGATACGACGGCAAGGCGGACATTTATTATCCCGGATCGGGCAACATTGAGGCTGTCGATATGTCCGAGGGCGTTATTACGGTCGTTATCCCTGCATACGAGGGCATTCTGATCGTGCGCGAGGACGACAACGTCAAGATTGAAGAGGGGACTGGCGAAGGGGCTGCGGAACAGACCACCAAGGAGGCGACCGACGGCGAGACCGAGAGTATCACCGAACCCTTTGACGAGACTGCAGGTCAGATCGATGATCCTTCAAAAGAGGGTTGTGGGTCGACATTTGGAGGCTCGGCTATTGTTGTCACGTTTTGCGTTGTCTGTGGAACGATCGCTTCGAGGCGAAAAAAAGAAAAAATTGATTAATAAGTGGTGACGGAGGTCGATTGATCTTCGTCACTCTGCATTTTGCACAAATTGGATTTTGGGTTATAGTGAAAGGTGACGAAAATTCTTTTCCTTCGTTGACAATCAATGATAATTATGTTAAAATGAACGTATGGTAATGCTCGTTTTTTGAGTTAATTTCACCGAAGGAGGACATTTATGTTCAAGTTTTTTGATAACAACGGAACGTGTAAAAAGATCACAGCGATATTTTTACTTTTGTGTATGTTGGTTTGTAGCGCAAGCGCGATGCTTTCGGTTCTTGCGGAAGAGGGCGATGCATCTTACGCTGTACCTGACTATCTTATCGACCTTGTTAATCCCGACAACGTCGGTTCTTGCTTTATTGGAGGACATAACGTGTCTGCAGAGGTTGTGGAAGGCTCGGCAAAGCTGATCTTTCAGGATAACGCAGGCGGAAATTGCGATGACCCTTACATAACGTTAAGACTTCCGTCATCCGAGATCGATTGCGAGCAATATCCGTATTTTGCCATGTTGGTCAAGACCAACAAGAGCAATATCAGAGGCGAGCTGCGCTTCAGAACTACTGAAACGGGAAATGAATTTCCTTGTCAGGCTATAAGATACGTGGAGTCGGAGGATTGGCAGCTTGTCGTTTGCAATCTCACCAACCTTACCACGATGTACTATGCTCCCACTAACGCGCCTTATACCGGCATATATACCGAGATAAGACTCGATATGTTTGACAACAACTTGGGAAAGATACCCGCAGATACTCAATATTACGTAAAGGCGGTTGCTTTCTATAAGACCGCCGAGGACGCTGCTACCTTTATCAACTTCCGGTCCGATTACGTTGCCGAAGAGGAGGAGACCTTCAACATAAATTACTCTGATTTCTGGCTTGGAGAGGAGTTTGAAAATCCCGATAACAGCAAGAGAATGAATTGGCTCAGCTACGGTTTCAGCGGAAGCACTGCTCCCGTTGATCAGTATCTGAAAGAGGGCTACGGCGGTATCGTTTCCAACGTAAACTTCAATCAGGAATATCTTAAAGACCCCAATGAGTTTGCTATTCTTAAAACGGTATATGATTATGCCGCAAGTAAGGGAATGACTCTCTGGATCTACGACGAATATCAGTGGCCCAGCGGCAAGGCGTACGGTCTCGTGCTTGACGCACAGAAGGGGCGTGAATGGGAGTCCACGGGTATTGAGCATATCGTTCTTACCGGTGTGGGCGGTACTGCATCTTATACGCTCGGAGATACTCACGGAACCGATCTTGAGATCGGTATTATGCAGGCGGTTCTTACCGACAGCAACGGCTCTGTAAATCTCAACGTCAGCGATAACGGAACTGTTTCATCCTCTGCGCTTGGCGATTGGACGCTCGAGGTATACGTTCTTCGTTACACCTACGACGGAGAAGAGGACAGAACTAATTTCGATACTCTGCGCGACGTTGACCTGCTCAATCCCGATGCGGTCAAATACTTTATTGATATCACATATCAGCAGTACTACGATCGCCTTGGCGAGTCCTTTAAGAATATTACTGCGTTCTTTACCGACGAGCCTCAGCTTGGTAACAGAGGAATGCTTGGCTACGTTGTGTGGACGAAGGGATTTGCTGAAAGATTCTATGAGACCTACGGTTATCATATCAATCTTCCCAGTCTGTTTGCAGGCTCTACAGATTACGACCGTATGGTCAGAATGAACTATTATCAGCTCGTAGCTACTATGTTCAAGGAGTCTTACGTCGATCAGATCACCGAATGGTGTGAAGCACACGGCGTTGCTTCATCGGGTCACTTCTTGTTCGAGGAGGATATGAACGACCATATCGAGACCTACGGCGGAAACTTTATGCAGATCGTGGGCGGTATGACGATACCAGGTGTTGATGCCCTTTGGGTAGATCCTTACAATCTGCTCAGACAGAATAATATCGGAAACTTTATGGGTATTCGTTACGGTGCATCCTCCGCAAAAAATGCGGGAAAAAATGACGTAATGATAGAGTACAATCCCAATGCGGCAGGTGTTCTTGATAATACGGATGACATTCTCGGAACCTCTATCGGAGGACTTTCGATAACCCGTTTGCTTGGAACCAATATCTATAACGTTATCAATCCTACAAGAGACTACTCGACTATCGAGATCAACAAGCTCAATACGTATATTGGAAGACTCAACACGATACTTGATGAGACGGTTGAGTGCGGAGAGCTTGCGGTATTCTATCCTATCGCTACCATTCAGGCTTACCACGATGCCGACAGGGATCACTCTTCAAGCTCTGGCAAGGATACAACCACGGTGGAGATGAACTCCAATTACGAGACGCTTTGTCTGACTCTTTTGCAGAATCAGTATCTCTTTACCGTTCTTGACGACGAAAGCATTCGCGCCGCGAAGATAAACGACGAGGGCAGACTCGTTGTCGGATCGGGTTGTTATTCTACCGTGATACTTCCTTATACCGAGTATATTTCGGTTGAAGCACTCGAAAAGCTTGCAGCGTTTGAGGATGCGGGCGGATCGGTATTCTTCTACAATGCAGTTCCCACCCACGCGCTTACGCCTGATCTTGAGGATGAGATCGCAGGTATTATGGAAAGCTTTGAAAACGAGGCTATATATTCTGCAAATGCTTTGATGAAAAAGGTGAGAAGTTGTGTTTCAACGAACCTTACCGTCAGAGCATCGGGCGATAATGCTTCGGCACTTATGATGGGTGATTTTGAGTCCGAGGATCGCGACGTCACCTTCTTGGTCAATTCGAGTGATTCCAAGCTTACTGTCAAGTGGAATTACACCGACGGATACGAGGGTATTGCTACTATTTACTATCCCGGATCGGGCAACATAGTGACCGTTGATATGTCCGAGGGCGTTTGCTCCATTACTATCCCCGCGTATGAGGGAGTTTTGATAGTGCGTGAGGATGAAAACGATCTGACTCACGGAATAGAAGGCTCTACCGAGGAGACCACTGACGAGACTACCGAGGACGTGACCGTTGACATTACCGAGGAGACTACCGAGGGAGAAACGGTTGAGGGCACGGTGTCCGACGGCGAGACCGACAATTCGGGATCTGACGATGATAAGGGCTGTAAGTCCTCGTTTGGCGGCGTTGTTGCAATTGTGGCGTCTACTATCGTTGGAGGCGCGATATTTGCAAAGAGACGCAAAGAAGATTAAAATATGAATAGCTTTCGCCTGTGATGGCGTACGGTCAAAACGATATGCCATAGCCCTTTCGGGCTATGGCATTTTTAAAAACGAATGGAGGGCGGACTTCCCGCAACCGAATTTTATGGCTGACAAAAAATTTTGGCTTGAAGAAAATTTTAAAGTTCCCGCACTTGACAAGAGGATCGCTTGGTTAAGCTACGGTTTTAACGGAGATACTGCTCCTGTCGATCATTTCTTGAAAGAGGGATACGGCGGTATCGTTTCTAACGTTAATTTTAATCAGAACTATCTTAAGGACCCGCACGAATTTGAGATCTTGAAAAAGGTTTACGATTATGCCGCGGATAAGGGTATGGTTCTTTGGATATACGACGAATATCAGTGGCCCAGCGGTCGCGCATTCGGTCTTGTGCTTGACGAGCAGCCCGATCGCGAGTGGGAAGCTACGGGAATCAAGCATATAACAAAGGTTGGAAACGGCGGCATTGCATCTTACCGTTTGGGTGATGAGGACGGAGAAAATATTGAGATAAAGATAATGCGCGCCGTTCTGACTGACGAGAGTGGTGTCAGAGATCTTGACGTTTATGGAAAGACTGTATCTGCGGAGGCTTCGGGGGACTGGGCGCTTGATATTTACGTGCTCCGCTACACCTTTGACAAGGTTGAGGATCGCACGAATTTTGATCTTTTGCGTACCGTTGACCTGCTCAATCCCGATGCGGTGAAGAAGTTTATTGAGGTTACGCATAAGAGATACAAGCGGTATCTCGGTGACTCGTTTAAAAATATCAAGGCGTTCTTTACCGACGAGCCCAATCTCGGAAACAGGGAGAAGGCGCGCTATGCGGTCTGGAGCAAGGACTTTGACAAGAAGTTTTTTGAGGAGTTCGGATACGAGATAAATATTCCGAGCATATTCTCGGGTGAGTCGGATCACGACCGTGCGGTGCGTCTTAACTATTATCAGCTCGTATCCAAGCTTTTCAAACAGTCGTATATTGATCAGATATCCGAATGGTGCGAGGCTAATGGGGTTGCCTCCTCGGGACATTTGTTGTTTGAGGAGAATATGAACTATCACGTTGAGACCTATGGCGGCAATTTTATGCAGGTGATAGGCGGAATGACGATCCCCGGAGTCGACATACTTTGGGTGGATCCCGATCATCTGCTCAGCCAGTGTGATATTGGAAACTATATGGGGCTTAGATACGTTGCGTCGGCGGCGAAGCATGCCTGCAAGAGAGAGGTCATGATCGAGCTCAATCCCGATGCGGTTAATATTCTTTCGCAATACGACGGATTTGGAGTTTCGATCGGTGGCTTATCCATCACCAGACTTTTGGGTATCAATAACTTTACTATTATCAATCCTCAGCGCAGCTACACGCTTGAGGAAATAAACAAGCTTAACGAGTACGCGGGACGTATTAACACCGTGCTTGATGAGGTCGTCGAATGCGGCGAGATGGCGGTCTTTTATCCTGCGGCTACGGCTCAGGCGCTTCACTATGCCGACGTTTTACACGCGCAGATATGGGGACAGTGCGAGGGTGAGCTTGTTGATATGAATGCAGATTGCGAGAGAATTTGTCTTGAGATGCTCCAAAATCAGTATATGTATTCGTCTATTGACGAGGAGAGCATTTGTGCATCCGAGATAGAGCAGGGCAGAATGAAGACGGGATTTGGGTGCTATTCGACTGTCGTTGTGCCGTATGCGGAGTATATTTCGGTTTGTGCGCTTGAAAAGCTCGTCGAGTTTGCGAATGCGGGTGGACACGTCGTCTTTATTGGCAAAACGCCCAAGCACGCTCACTCGATGGACGGTGATGAGAAGATCGCGGAGCTTATGGGTCAGCTTTCGGGTCAGGATCATCTTGACGTTAAGGATACCGACGGTTTGTTGGCACTTCTTAAGGATTACGTTGCCGTCGAGTTTGACACTTGCGTTATGAGTGGAGTTGCTTCGAGGCTTCTCGTGGGAGACTTTAAGTCGGATGAGCGCAAGGTGTCGTTCTTCGTCAACGCGAGTGATCAGCCGATGTCGGTTAAGGTCTCCTGTGCCGACGGATACAAGGGAATTGCCAACGTATATCATCCCGCAACGGCAGAAATTGAAGCGTGTGATCTTTCTTCAGATCTGATGCTCGATATCCCTGCTTACGAGGGAGTTTTGATAGTAAGAGAAAATATCGCATAATTTTTATATTGGAGGTGGCAGAGTGGAGATCGTAATAAACTTTTTGATACAGATCGCTTTTACGGTTGGAACAATATTTTTGTTCGGTTTATTCATCGCACTCTGCCGCCGCGGATTTTGCCGAACTATAGGCAGAAAGGGTCCTTTGCTTCTCGTGATCACGGGTGCGGTGGGCACTCCGATCCACGAGCTTTCTCACGCGCTTATGTGTCTGATATTTGGGCACAGGGTAGACGAGATAAAGCTCTACCGCCCGACTGCGAACGACGGAAATCTCGGATACGTGAAGCATTCTTATAACAAGAAAAATCCGTATCACCAGATAGGAAACTTTTTTATCGGCATTGCGCCGATAATCTGCGGAAGCGGTGTGTTGCTTCTTTTGATGAGACTTACCGTGCCGCCTGTTTTTGACGAGTTTATTTTAAAAATCGGTCTTATTGCTGAATTTTCGTATTCTGATATCGCTTTTACGGAGATTTGGGAGATCTTCACGATCTCGATCGAGGCGTTTTT
Organism: uncultured Clostridium sp.; assembly: GCA_964594085.1. GTDB lineage: Bacteria > Bacillota > Clostridia > Oscillospirales > CAG-272 > SVTX01. The sequence goes on along the minus strand of CAZQLJ010000038.1, from coordinate 1,288 downwards.
AGCAGTTTTTGATCTTTCCAATGCCGACAACGTTTGGTGGTGGATATTCCTTGTGCTTGCGCTTATGATATCGAGTCACATGGAGCTCAGCGGCGCAGATATAAAGGGCGGTGTTAAGGGACTTTTGATCCTGATGGGAGCGTTGCTTGCCACGGACGTGGTCTTGTATTTCGTTTCCTTGCCTGCGCTTGCGGCAGTTACTTCGGCAATGGTGACTGCGGGATTCTTTTTGGTTTCTTTTCTCATGATAGCGGCGTTTTTCTGCGTGGCTTTGCTGATCGTTGCGTGGTTGATCCGCGGTGTCATGATGATCTTTGGAAAATAAAAAAACGGTCGGCCGCAAGATGTGCGACCGACTGTTTTTTTGGCTTCAATCAAGCATTTTGACAAAAGCTTGCGGATTGTCGAGATAAAAACTGTTTATTGTGACATTTTTGATAAAAATGCGTTATTTTGCTTGACACTGCACTTTATATATGATATAATATTATAAATATGGATATCAATGTTTGATAAACGAAACGTTTAACGGAACGGAGGATCAAGATGGCAACTTTTAAGGCTGATATGCAGGCTAAAATGAAAGATAAGACGTCCTTGGTTAACTGTTTCCTTTCTGCTGAGGGCTTTTCGTCGTTCAATTCTTCGGAATATACTGTTTTTCCCGGTTTTTGTGATGTGCACGTGCATTTTCGCGAGCCGGGATTTTCTTATAAAGAGACTATCGCAACGGGCTCGTTGGCGGCGGCAAGGGGAGGTTATACCGACGTTTGCACGATGCCAAATCTCAACCCCGTGCCTGATTCTCCCGAGCATTTGAAGCAACAGCTTGACATAATCGAAAGAGATGCGGTTATAGGAGTTCATCCCTACGGATCGATAACGGTTGGACAGAAGGGCGAGCAGTTGGCTGATCTCGAGGGTATGGCGCAGAACGTTATCGCGTTTTCGGACGATGGGCGCGGTGTACAGGACGGCGGTATGATGAAAGAGGCGATGCAAAGAGCAAAGGCGCTTGGAAAGATGATCGTGGCGCACTGCGAGGTCAACGACCTGCTTCGCGGCGGATATATTCACGACGGAGAGTATGCGCGCTTGCACGGACACCGAGGCATTTGCTCGGAGAGCGAGTGGAAACAGATCGAGAGAGATTTGAAGCTTGCCGATGAGGTTGGTTGTGCTTATCACGTTTGTCACATCTCGACCAAGGAGAGTGTTGAGATCATTCGTGAGGCGAAAAAGTCGGGTGTTGACTTGACCTGTGAGACGGGTCCGCATTATCTGATAC
>CAZQLJ010000037.1:0-11715 GCA_964594085.1 uncultured Clostridium sp. | reverse complement strand
TATCTTTTGGATATTAGAGGGATCGTCGGGCTTCATTATACGGTAAGAAAGTCCCGAAACTTGATAGGTTCCGCCCGTTTCATAATAAGACACGGTACCGACGATTCTTACCTCGTTTCCTACGGAAAGAATTTCAAGTGCTTCACCATTCATATTGAAGCCGTAATAAATGTACATTCCGTACCAAACGTCAGTCTCCTCGTCGTAGCTTTCGACATAAACCGCATTGTCGTGGTCCTGAGTGACGATTCCGTTGAAGGCAACCTTCATGCCGTTATAGCTTTCGATATTGCAACGGAGCTCCTTCAAGGTAAGCTCTATTGATTCGCCATAGTAGAAGTTGGGATCCTTTACTCCTGAATAAACGCACAGCTTCTCAGCTCTTGCCTGGGCGATAGCCGCCATACAAGTTTCGCCGTAGCGGTTGTTTGCGGAGTTGGAGGCGATCGCCAATCCATTCTGCAGGATCTCGATATTAAGATTGCGGTATTCGTTGCTGTCAGCAGTTTTGTACCAGATCCAGAGCATATATCGGTCTCCCGTGGAATCCGCGTTAAGCGTTTCGGTGTCTGACTCGATAATGATGGAGGTAGCCGAAGAAAGCTTTTCCTTAGTGAATGCGGCTGCCGTTTTACCCCATTCCTCGATCTTACCCGTGGATTCGGGGGTATTGATAGCGAGATATCTTGCCTTGATGACCCCCGTGGAAATAATCGAGGTAGGTACGTGGAAATGAGTGGTATCACCGTCAATGAACGCTTTTACCGTTACCTCTTGCTTGAGAGTGTCGGAGTTCATATCCAGCTTTACCTCGGCGGCATAGTCAACGTGCACGTCGGGTGCTGTAGTTTCACCTTCATCATCGGTAGTGCTTTGTTCGTCTTCCGTGGTGTCGCCGCCTGTAGATACAGACTCGGTGGTCTGATCCTCGGTGTCCGTTGTTTCATTTGTATTGCCTGCGGTGTCGCACGCTGACAGGCATCCGAGAAGGGAGCCTATCAGCAATGCAACCACAAGCCAATTGCTAATGATTTTTTTCATTATTAATTTATCCTGTAAATAAATTCGAAATTAAGAGAGGTATTTGCACTTTTCTACCGCATCCTCAAACATCTTGTTGATCATAGCGTCAACGTCGTCGGTTTCTGCGGAGAAGCAATCCTTGATAAGCTTACCAACCTCGTCACGAGCAACGGAGGAGCCATTGAATGCAGGGGAGGTATAGTATGCGTCTGCCTGGTCGAGACATACCTGTGCGGAGAGCGCGGAAATGTACGCGCCGCCGTCAGCCTTTTCGAGCCATGCCTTGTAGGTTTCGTTCTCAGCAACAGATTTAAGAACGGGAACGTAACCGGAAACCATGGAGAACTCTGCCTGGAATTCAACGGTGGTGGTAAGATACTTCACGAAGAGCCAAGAAGCGTAAACTTCCTGCTTATTTGCCTTATCGAAGATACAGAGAGAGGGTCCCTGGGAAATTACCTTGGGCTGCTCGGGATCAACCTGAGGAATGGTGGCAATTCCAACCTGGAATGCGCTGTTGGAGGGACGCTGGTGGGTAGCGCCTGCGGAAGAACCGATAGACATATAGCTCTTCTGACCGGACTCAGCGGTGAACAATCCGGAGGTGTATGCACCGTAGATCTCCTGAGTGGTTACGTAACCCGCTTCGAACCAACCTCTGAATCTCTTTACGAACTCTCTGTTCTCGGGAGTATTAAAGAGGAAATGCTCGCCGGTTGCGCTGGTGTAGGGAGTACCGAGCTGCTCACACATGGTGATGAACCAGTTGGACTCACTGTCGTATCCGAGAGGAATACAGTCGGGATCGATCTCCCTGATCTTTGCACAGAGCGCTTCCAACTCGTCCCAAGTGGTAGGAGGAGTGAGGTTATGCTCAGCGAAGAAATCAGCGTTGTAGTAAAGAACCTCGGTGGACTTGGAAAGAGGCAGTGTGTACATCTTGCCGTCACCGAACTGCTTACCCTCGTTGTAGTAGCCGGGGATAAAGTCGTTAATCTGCTTCTGGGTAAGGCCCATACGCTCTGTGGTACCGTCTGCACGGGTTACCTCTGCTATGTTGTCGATGAGCGAGTCAAGCGCAACAACTGCCTTGGAGATGTTGTACACTGCAACGTGGTCGGGATAGCAGTACGCGATGTTGGGCTGGTTACCAACGGTGATCTCGGTGCTGATCTGATCACGAACGTCGTCGTAGCTACCAACCTGCTCGTGAACGATGGTGATGTTGGGATAGAGCTTGTTGAATTCTACGATGTAAGCATCGAGAACGTCACGAAGGTTCTGACCCATGGTGTGATAGAAGGTAATGGTTACAGCACTTCCGTCGTAACCCTCATCCTGATTATCAACTGTGGGAGCAGCGGTGGTTTCTTCGCCCTTTGTGGTCTCATTGCCTTCGGGTGCTGCAGTAGTGGTCTCTGGAGCTTCGGTAGTGGTCTCGGGAGCACCACTGTTATCACATGCTACGAACGAGAAGCAGCCAAAGCAGCAGAGTGCAGCCACAAGAAACGCAAGAATTCTCATTTTCATGGTTTTTGTCCTCCATATAATAAATTGTATTTGTGTTAAGCCCTTTCTTTTGATTGAAAAAGCGATTAACCTTTGATACCGCTTCGGCTTACGCCCTTCATAATGTATTTTCTGAAGAAGATAAATACAAGGAAAAGCGGGAGTGAAACGAGTGCGACTGCCGCCATCTGACGCGGGTAGTCTGTGTTACCTGAAACGTCGTTAAACGCGTTTCTCAGACCGTTTGTAATAAGTCTGTGAGCGTCGTCGTTTGCAACGAGTCTGGGCCACATGTAAGAGTTCCATGCGCCCATCATCTTGAGTATCGTGATCGAAATAATGGTGGGAAGCGCAAGGGGGATCATGACCTTCCAGAGATACTTGAGGTCGCTGGTACCGTCTACCTTAGCGGCGAGGTAAAGCTCGTTGGGTATCTGCAAGAAGTTCTGTCGGAGAAGGTAAATGTAGAACACACTTACAAGGAAGGGAACGATCAGAGCTGCGAAGCTCGAATCGACGAACGGGATATGGAAATCGGGACCAAAGAGGCCGAACATATTTCCAAGTCCGTTAAAGAAGGTGGGGAACCAGCCACCCTTGGTCATAACTGTTGCGTAGTTTGTGATGGTGAAAAGCTCACCCGGGATCATCATAGTGCCGAGAAGCGCCGCAAAGAGTGCGTTTTTGCCCTTGAAGTTAAGTCGTGCAAAGGCAAATGCGGAAAGCACGGTGATAACTAACGACAATATCGTGGAAACGATACCTACGAACATTGTGTTTCTGAAAAGGGTGAAAAGGTCGAAATCGTTGGTTGCTGCCTCGGGAGAAACGATCGTTCCTACCCAACCGTTAGCCTCCGCCACGTCAAAGGGGATAAGTATGTCTGTATAGTTTTGGAATTTCCAGGACTGAGGAATCAGCGTGGGAACAGCCAATCTATATTCTTCAAGAGATTTGAGTGACGAAATGATCATGAAGTAGAAGGGGAAAAGTACTATCAGAGCCATTATGCCAAGGAAGGTATAAACGAGGATCTGGCCGAATACCTTAGCGACCTTCTGACCGAAGGCAACCTTTTGGATATCTCTTTCCTTCATTACCTTCAAGGAGGAGCCAGAATTATTATCGAGTTTTTCCATATTAGATGTACCTCCTCTCTTAATAATGGGTGCTCTTCTTGCTTATACGCAAGTTGATCATGGTTACGATAAAGATTATTACGAACAGCATAAGTGCCGCCGCGCCCGCAAGACCGTAATCGCGAGTAATGGTAAGGTGGTTCTGAATATGTCCTACGATGGTGTTCATATTTGCACCGCCCGCAACGGCTTTATCCTCACCGAAGATACCGACGACGCTGGAGTATTCCTTGAATCCGCCGATAAAGCTGGTGATGACAGTATACGTGAGCATGGGAGAAAGCAACGGAACGGTGATTCTCGTAAGAACGCGCCACTTGGGAGTGCTGTCGATCTTAGCCGCGTCGTAGTACTGCTTATTGATGCTCTGCAGACCGCCGAGAAGAATAAGTATCTTGAAGGGCAGGGCATTCCATACGATGTAGACGATAAGAGCTGTGAAGCTTGCCCAGGTCTCTGCACCGTAGTTGATCCAGTTGATTCTTTCTACTCCGAATAGTCCCAATATATTATTGATGATACCTACAGACTCCTGCGTGGAGTTGATACCTACTATATTGAACATTGCCGCGAATACCATTCCTATTGCGATAGAGTTGGTAACGTAGGGCAGGAAGAAGATCGTCTGCAGAAGCTTCTGCAGAGGCTTGATCGAGTTAAGTCCTACTGCGATAAGGAGAGCAAGAATTGTCGAGATCGGAACGGTGATAACTGTAAGAATGAGAGTGTTCTTCAAGCAGACCATGAAGTCACTTCCTCTGCTGGTAAGAACGTAGGTAAAGTTGTTCATACCAAACTTGGAGAAGACCTCTCCGTTTACAAAGTCCTCGGTCAACATAAGACCGCCGCCTACAGCAACACCTGTGGTGATATAGGTCTGAGTTCCGTCTGCCGCACGATGTGCGCCTATACGGTATGCGTCGTCCTCGTTGAGATTTGTCATTTCAACAGCTGCAGACGCTTCTCCTCTGTGCATATACATTACTGCGGGAGTAGGAGCATTTTCAATACTGATGTCTGCAAGAGAATAAATTCCGATTCTGTTGATTCCGTCAAGTCCAAGGTAATACTCGGATTCGTTAACGAGGCAGACCCACGCCTTGTGAGTGCTGTTGTAATAGAATCCTACTCCCTGATCAGCGGTGTAATCTATGGAAACTTCGCCTTCCTCAGTTACTACTGTGTTGAGGTAGAGATAGTTGTAGTCCTCGTCCTCAAAGTAGAATTTGAAGCCGTTATTGTCTCCAACCTTACACTTTTCAGGCCAGAGCATTGCCGACTCGTCAAGAAGATCCGTGGTGTTGAGGTAGCCCTCCTCGGAGGATGCAAGAACGTATCTTACCGCCTCGGAGACACCCTTGAAAATTCCAAAGTTGTATCCAACGCTCGAGTCGAGCTTGCTTGTAACGTACTTATTAGCTGATTTCACGAAAAGACCTGCAGGGTATATGGACGATCCCAGCTTTGAGACGTTTTCGTCGTTCACTTCAAACAGGGAAGCGTCGGAATCGTCGGTCGCACCGACAAAGTACTGCTTTTCGCCGACGGTAACGGTCCACGCTGTGATATCATCGTCGTACTTAAAGTTGCCTTTTGTGCCGTCGGGAGTGCTTACGTACTCAAGATCAACGCTGCCGTCTTCCTCGACGACTGCGCTCATATAATGCTTATTTCCCTCTGCCGCGTCAACGTATGTGAAGAGATATTCTTCCTCTGCGTTTTCAACGGCTTCAACTTGTATGGTTACAGGCTTGTATTCTACATTATATATAAACGCGGTGGTGACCGTATTGATTATGGGCCACAGCGTGAATATGATCAGCAGAATAATTGCGGGGAGCAAATATATCCAAGCCTTCCATTGATGCTTACTATCTACCATTACTTCACCTCAAAATAAATTCTTTCTTCGGTTTCCTTGTTGAAGATGAACACCTTATGAGGCTTTAAGGAATACTTGATATTTTCTACGGTTACGTCGATCTTATTGTCAGCATTAACGATCGAGCGTACGATGGGATTAGCAGAGGCCTCGTGTGTAGAAACAACGCTTACGTCTCTTCCCATAACCTCTACGTTATTAAGCTTACAAACGAGAGCACCGTTGTCGTCGGGAGTAAAGCCTTCGGGACGGATACCTACCCAAACGGGCTGATCGGCTACACCGCCGACCTCAAGAACAGCGTCGTTTCCTATGTAAAGCGTACCGTTTTCAACCTTTCCGTTGAAAACGTTTATAGGAGGCGTTCCCAAGAACTTAGCGACGAAAAGATTTGTAGGATCGTCGTAAATATCCTGAGGCTTACCGATCTGCTGAAGCACACCGAGCTTCATAACTACGATCATATCGGAGATCGACATAGCTTCCTCCTGGTCGTGCGTAACGAAAACGGTGGTTATGCCGGTTTCCTTCTGAATTCTTCTGATCTCCTCACGGGTCTGAAGACGAAGACGCGCATCGAGGTTGGAAAGCGGCTCGTCGAGAAGCAAAACGCGAGGCATTTTTACAAGAGCGCGAGCAATAGCAACACGCTGCTGCTGACCTCCCGAAAGCTCGCTGGGCTTACGGTCCATAAGCTCGTCTATCTGAACGAGCTTTGCTGCTTCAAGCGCTCTGTCCTGCATTTCCTGCTTCGAAAGCTTGTCCGCACCCCTAAGATTCTGCAAAGGGAACATAATGTTTTGTTTAACCGTAAGGTGAGGGTAGAGTGCATAGTTCTGGAACACCAAACCTACACCTCTGTTCTCGGGGGAAAGCTCGGTAACGTCCTCGTCACCGAAGAAGATCTTACCCGCAGAGGGCTTCTGAAGTCCGCTGATCATATAAAGAGTGGTACTCTTTCCGCATCCCGAGGGACCGAGCAGACCAACCAGCTTACCGTCGGGAATGGTGAAGGTAAAATCATTTACCGCTGTCACCTCTCCGCCCGACTTTTTGTTACGGCTGGGGAAGATTTTTGTTAAGTTTTGCAATTCGACTTTCATATAACCTCCTGAAAGCTTAAGCAATCTCGGCGTTTTCCGCCAAGCTGCATTTTATATAATATTTTTTTAGGCGATTTGAAACTGGATCAGTACGGCGATTGGCGTACTTCCTCCTCGTGTAGCTTTTTCTTGTATTCTATAAGATCCTCGGGGGAATCAAACATCGTCTGACTATTCAGATCAACGACAACGGTCACCGCCAAGTAATCGTGTATTGCGGAATTGGTCTTCGTTACTATCAGGAGCACTACCTGAATAATTAAGATCAGGGCGGTAATTATAACACCCATACCAGCCATAACTCCGAAAAATTCCAGCATGATAACGAGTACGGGGATCATAGTCTCCATCAGGAATTTGCCGAATACAGAGCGAACGAACAGCTGGAAGCTTGAGATCCTGACACTGTCTACTCGCATAACACCAAGTGACATCATCTTCTTTCCAAGTGTCTGACCGTTTTTGAAAAACAGCGGTATTGCCAATTCCGTTACGATAAACGCAAAGAAAAGGGAAATGATCACTACCAAAATCGTTTTATTCATAAGCGTGGTGTAGAGCTCGACTATTTCTTTATCCTTTGCCAATTCCTTGGTTGCCTCCTCGTAGCGTTCCTTTTGCTCGGGAGTTAATTTGTCGTACTCGTCGGCAGACATATTGGTATCTATCGCATACTTTTCTTCATATTTTTTATAGTGTGTTTCAAATGCCTCTACCGTGTCGGGATAACTGAGAATAGCAGATATCGGCACTGCTACTGCCACCGCTACCAATATAAGAATAATACTGTCGAGCATAAAAGCGGACAGTCTTTTAAAAAAACTTGCTTTTTGGATATCGTTTACCATGTTGCGAGGTCCTTTCACAAAACATACACACATACATACATAACTATTATAACATTATAAATCTGCAAATGCAAGGTCTAATCTTTTTTTCTAACAAAAAACGATTTTTTTCGTCGTTTTGACCAACCACAAAATCGAACGGATGTTATAAATCATTTCAAATACTTTAGTTAGGTAAAAAGTTGCTGCAAGGGAAGCTGCTATAGAGGATTTTTAGGACTAGAAAAAATGAAATTTTGGGAATTTTGGCGAGGAAACTTTTTCGTCAAATAAACCAAAAAACAGAAAGAAAGGGAAGTGCAAAATTCATGCGATGATATTGAAATAAGTTGGGATTTGTGATACAATAAAATTGCAAATGCGTTTATGATGTGAAAAAATACCGATAATTAAGCAATTTTCAGGAGGAGATCACTATGCGTAAGAATTTTGGAGCAAAAACCTGGCTTTACCCTATGCCCGTGCTGATAATCGGCACTTATGATGAAAATGGCACTCCCAACGCTATGAACGCGGCTTGGGGCGGAATTTACGATACTAATCAGGTTATGGTCTGTCTTGCTCACGACCATAAAACCACGGAAAATATCAAAAAAACGGGTGCCTTTACCCTGAGCTTTGCCACGGCGGGCAAGGTTGTGCCTTGCGACTACGTTGGAATCGTTTCGGCAAACGACGTGCCCGATAAATTTGCTAAAGCGGGATTTCACGCGACGAAAAGCGAGTTTGTCAACGCGCCTATCATCGACGAGCTACCCATGACCGTTGAATGCAAGCTTATAAAGTTCAACGAGGACGGCATTTGCATCGGTGAGATAGTCAACGTATCTGCCGACGAGAGTGTTCTTGATGAAAACGGAAAGGTTGACGCGAAAAAGGTCGATCCCATCATCTACGACAGCGTTACCCACGCTTATTGGAGCTTTGGCGAGAGGGTCGGTCAGGCTTTCTCGGACGGCAAGAAGATCAAATAATCAAATGAAAAAGGTTATTGTGATTGGGTGTCCGGGAAGCGGGAAAAGCACAGTTTCACGCCAACTGCATAACAAAACCGGTATTCCGCTATACCATTTGGATATGATGTATTGGAACTCGGATAGAACGACGGTTGAAAAAAGAGTATTTCTTGAGCGTTTGACCACTGTTCTTGAGAAGGACGAGTGGATTATAGACGGTAATTACGGCTCTACAATGGAGTTGAGAATGGCGGCGTGTGATACAGTGATTTTTCTTGATTATCCGCTTGACATTTGCCTTCAAGGTATCAGAGAGCGACGTGGAAAGCCGCGAAGCGATATGCCGTGGATCGAAACCGAGGAAGATGCGGAATTTATTGAGTTTATTAAAAGCTATAACGAGCAGCAAAAGCCTAGAGTGATTGATTTGTTCGAAAAATACGGTGATAAAAACATCATTATTTTTAAGAGCAGAGAAGAAGCGGATGAGCTCTTGAATGGTGAAATGATAGGACTTTAGAAACAAAAAGCATCATTCTGCACCCGTGGTGCGAGGATGATGCTGAAGAATGAGACTTGAAACGAGGAAAAGCTATGAAAAACATAAAGAAATCTATACATCCCGACGACGACCTTCATTATGAAAAAATGGGGTTGAATAAGAGTGAGGTCGAGCTATGGGAGGACGGGTCGCGCGTTGACGGTTCAAAGGGTTGCTACGAATGGTGGTACTACGATTCACATTATCCCGACGGAACGGTGCTCGTTATCCTTTTCTTCTCGAAAATGCCGATCGACGTTGACGGACCGATAAAGCCGATATCCACGATGGAGCTGACTCTCCCTGACGGAAGAAAGTTTTCCGAAGAGGTCTACGCCACGATCGAGGAAAGCCACTACGCGAAGGATAAGTGCGACGTAAGGATCGGTGAATGCCGATGCAGCGGCGACCTCAAGCATTATGACGTTGTCTTCAAGGGCAAGACTATGAGTGCACACTTTACGCTTGACGGAACGATCAGAGCCTGGCGCTCGCAGACGGGAAGCATCTTTTTCGGCGACAATGAGGAGCATTATTTTGCTTGGCTGCCTGCCATACCCGAGGGCGTTGCAGTGGCTGACGTTATCTATGACGGCGGTAAGGAGCTGCACCTCGAGGGTTCGGGCTATCACGATCACAACTGGGGCAATATCTCGATGCTCAAGCTCATGCATCACTGGTATTGGGGCAGAGCGAAGATCGGAAATTATAAGGTCATCTCCTCGTGGATAACCGCAGAAAAGAAATACGGATACAAGGATCACGACGTATTTATGATTGCAAATGATGGCGAGATACTTGGTGATAACTCAAATCATACTTTGAGATTTATGCCCAAGGAGAGATATATCGACGAATACACGGGAAAGCCCGTGTACAACAAGGTTATTTACGAATACACGACTGAATCGGGCGACGAATATCGAATTATTTACGAGCGTAGCGGAGATATCAATAAAACTCGCTTCGTTGACGTTTTGCCAAAGCCTCTCGGTCTTCTTGCAAAAATGATCGGATTTGACGGTGGATATTTGCGTTTTGAAGGCATTGCTACCGTTGAAAAGCTCGAAAATGGCGAAATTATTGAGAGGGTCAGCGATCCTGCTGTGTGGGAGTTGATGTATTTCGGAAAATCCTGTGCTGACGAAAAATACAGAGCAGCGCAAAACAAACAACATCAAAACGACCATATCTCAGGCTGTTGACTATTGGTCAAGAAGAATTGATGAATGCGGACTCAGTGTAGACTGGTCTGAGGCGGATACACGGTGCTGGCGCTGTGGTTGCGAGAAAAATCTTGAACGCTCCCGTATAATTCCCGACGTGCTTGGTGGCGAGGATGCACCACATATTTGGCTTGAAAAAGAAACACCTGTTATATTTCGTCAATGAAAGGGAATAAAACGGCGTTGCTTTTTGCTTCTAATGGAATAACCAAAGATGCACGGGAAGAAATAAAGCGACTTGCAGGAACTGGAATATATATCATTGTTATAGATGCCGAGGATTTAAAATCGTTGAGGACAAAAGCTGATTGCAAATCAATGATTTTGAAAAAACATTTTGAGTTGAAAGAAATCGCAAGTAACAATCTGCAACTATAAATTTAATATTTAAAAAATAGAAGGCGACAATAGAAGATTAACGATTGCCGCCTTCTACTTTTGAAAAAATGGGTTATTAACAACAATGAACGGACAGTATAATGTATAAAGATTTAAGTGTGCGCAGGGGTCAACTTTTGACATTGCGGTCCAAGTTACCCCAATTTTTGTAAGCTTTTGAACCAGAGGCAATTACTGTAGGTGGACGAGGCCGAAGCTCAAGCCGTTGTCCCTCCTAGCTATACCATACAGCTTGGGGGTAAGTTTTAGTAAAAGCTTCTGTGTGGAGCTCACAGGGAAGGCTTGGGCCTAGGGCTAGGGGAAGGCTATTCCAAAGCTACGGCGCGAGGCAGCTCTGTGTAACGTTTTTTGAAGCTCTGTGTAGCAGCCTCCGAGGCAGTACCAAAACTGAGGCTCTAGGCCCTTGGTTGCGTAACGGTAAAGTATTAGTTTAAGCTTTCGGCGGCGCGTATCAAAAAGCCCTCTGTAGCGCAGGCATTGTCATCCTCCATCAAAGAGGAATTTTTCTCCCAAATTCTCATTACGAGAGCCTGCTCGACAGGCTCCATATTTGTTTCAAGCAGCTTTCCCTCAAGAGAAAGAACCATGGCGTATTCGGGATTGTTTATGTTCAGCACGGCAATTTTGCCGTCTTTTTTTGTAAACGCATATCCGCCAACGACCATATCGGCGCTGTCAGCGATTTTCTTGATTTTCTCTTCAGGCATAACGCACCTCCACCTGTTGAATAGGATTTAGGAACGATTCGGCGTTCATATAAAGGTTTTCAAGAATGGGGATGAGGTCGATATATTCTTCTTCCTCTGTCGGTCGAGTCGAATACTTCGCCATAACCACGAGGTAGCCATTATCCCATTCTTTGATGCTTGTATAGCGTTCAAGGCTTTTGCTGGTAAGGAAAGTGAGAGTACGACCGCCGAAGGTAAAGGTAGTGTACTCGCCGCTATTGCTTAAATATGCTTTCGTTTGTTCAGCCATCGTGTTGCTCCTTTCAAAATGATACTATTTCACCATCATATACATTATACCACGATTTTGTGAATAATTCAAGTAGGAAATCAATATATGCGCGGAGATTTTTGAAGTTCA